>CANRLB010000021.1 GCA_947631365.1 uncultured Bacilli bacterium
ATTGACTTTTAAGTTTTTTCGTAACTGGTGTACCACATCTTTCACAAACACCACCAGCCGCATCTTCATTAGATAGTCCTGTTTTACATTTAGGACACCAATTGATTTCTTTTTCCGCTTTATAAGCCATTCCTTTTTTATAAAACTCTAGAAATTGCCATTGGGTCCATTTATAATACTCAGGATCTGTTGTCGAAAATTCTCTACTCCAATCAAAAGATATACCTAATTCTTCTATTTGACTTTTAAAAGTTTTGATATTTTCTTTTACAGCATCCGCGGGATAAATATGATTTTTTATCGCATATTGTTCAGCAGGAGCTCCAAAAGCATCCCAACCCATTGGAAATAAAACATTATATCCTTGCATTCTTTTCATTCTTGCCATAGCATCCAAAGCCGCATAACTTCTAACGTGACCTACATGAAGTCCTGTACCAGATGGATAAGGAAATTCTACTAAAACATAGTATTTCTCTTTATCACTATTATTGCTAGCTTTAAATACTCCTTCTTTTTGCCAAATATCTTGCCATTTTTTTTCATAACTTTTATTTATCATTTTGTATAACCTCTTCTTTCTAAAAATCTTCCTAATAATTCATATAAAGCATAAATGAGTAAAATGAGTAAAACAAATCCCATTAAGAATTGTAATATTATATATGTATTAGTAGCAATTACTACTACTGCTACTAAAGATATAATAAGGGCATTTATTGCTGATATCACTGGTAATAATATCTTAATAGGTAACTTATCTTTATCTAATTTAAATTTACCTATTAAATAAGATAACTC
Organism: uncultured Bacilli bacterium; assembly: GCA_947631365.1. Classification (GTDB taxonomy): domain Bacteria; phylum Bacillota_I; class Bacilli_A; order RF39; family UBA660; genus SIG200. The sequence continues at coordinate 802 of CANRLB010000021.1, forward strand.
CATTAATTCATTATTCTTTTTAACTTTTTTGCTTTTCTTTTTACCGGTTAATCTTCTTAAATAACGCAGTTTAATACATAAGTAATCCACTAAAAAGATAACTACAAATAATATACTAAATAATATTAAACCTGCTTCTATTCTACTCATATACCCTCCTAAAATAAAAAAGATAGTACGAAAGGGTGAGATAAATCCCACGGTACCACCTTTATTTTTTTCTTTTAGTCTTTATTAGAACTACCCATAAACTATCCAAAAGCAAGTTCATAATAATTATTTAATTAGTTTGCACCATCCACTAATTCTCTTTATAAATTCTTATTATTACTACTCTTTTTTCCTTCGTTTTTATGTCTCTATTATATTAAAATTATTCAACATATTCAAGAAGTTTTAAAAATAATTTGATAAATAATGGATCTAAACCAGTATTTTTTAATTTTCTAATAGCAATTCTCTTCTTACTTTTTTTCATATTGCTAAATATAATTGCCCCAACTCTTTCTTTAACTAGAGTTTCTATTTGTAAATCACTAATTATTTCATTAATATCTTCATTAATTATTCTTGCTGCATCTATTTCGATATTATTGCCAGAACAATTAACATTTAATTCACTTTTAGTATCTACTCCATTTACTTCAACAATAAAATCATTTTCATCAATATAAGAATTAAAATTATCTATTTCTTCATTATTGATACTAACTATAATGTTTTCCGGTTCACGAGTATTTCTAAATCTAATAAAATAATCTCTTTTATCAGGAATAATACCGGTTTTACCATCAACTGGATGAATGGATAAATTATAATTATCTTTAGCATAGGTAAAATCAATCGCCGTTATTATATAATAACCTTCTTCATATAAAGAAGATAAACCATCATCTTCATATAAACGGTAAACATTACTACTACCAGGGAAAATATTAATTTCCATTCCTTTAGGAGGATTAGTATTATTAATATTTTCATCTAATTTAGCAATCGGAATTATAGAACCTGCTTTAGCATATACGGGATAATCTTCATCTTTAAAAAATAGTGTATATCTTTTATTGCCAACAAATTTTTTACCTGTTGTAAAGTCATACCATAATCCTTTTGGTAAGAATACTTTTTCAATTGCTCTATTCATAATGGTATCTTTTGGTTTCGTTATTGGTGATACTAAAAGTTCGGTACCAAAATAATATTCATTACGATAGTCTGGTTCATCAAAAATTTCCGGATAATAATAGTATAAAGGTTCTATAATTGGTAAGCAATTTTTATAATATTTATAATTTTCTGTATATAAATAAGGAATTAATTTTTGTCTTAATTTACAATAATCTTTTACAATCGTATAAGTTTTAACATCCCAACGCCATGGTTCTCTTTTATAATAATTTCCTCTTTTAGCACTTAGTCTAAATATAGGACTAAATGTAGCAAGCTCAGCATGTCTTAAATATAATTCGCGATCTTCAATACCGCCTTTAAAGCCACCCACATCATGACTCCACCAAGACATACCAATATTACTAGCAGTTGAATTAAAATAGGGTAAGTATTGCAATGTTTCCCAATTAACTTTGGTCTCCCCTGAATAGTGAACCGGATATAAATGAGATGCTTTACCACCATTACGAGATAAAATCATACCTCTTCTTTCCGGAAATTTTTTATAATCATTAAAATGATAATAATTAAGTGCTCTTGTTACTACTTCATCTTTACTATCTAGCCAAAAGAAATCTATACCAACATCATATAAAGGATTAATTAGTCTATTAAAATAACTAACTATAAAATTTTTATCTAACACATGAAAAGGAATCAATTTATTATTAGGTACTCCTAAATCAACACACATCGTTTGATAAGCATTTTCATAATTTGTTATCCCCTCAGTACCATCTAAATTAAGCCCTACTCTTACTCCCCGATCATGCATATATTTAGTAAATTCTTTCGGATCATTAAATAATCCTTGGTTAAATGTATAACCAGTTTTATGTAAATTATAATTATTAGGATCTTTTTTATGCCAAAATTCACCAAGTAATAAAACTGATATTGGTACATTATTTTTATTAAATGTTTGAATTAATTTTTTGGTATCTTCAAAGCTATAAATCATATCACGATACCACCAAATACCTAAAGCATATCTTGGAAGCATTGGCGGATATCCGGTTAAAGTAAAATAATCTTTTAAACATAAACCAAAATCTCTTCTATAGGCAAAAAGATAAAAATCTAATCTTTTCGTATTATTAGGTACCATAAACCCATCATTATCGATAAACATGGAATGACTATCATCAAGCATAGCAAAACCATCAGTAGAATAAAGCCCTTTAGAAAGACTTGTTTCACTCCCAAAATCTTCAATACTAAAAGCACTACCTTTAAAATTTCTCGCTTCGGGATGACCAAAATACCATAATTTATCCGTATTAACTAATTTTACTTTAAGATTAGAATCTGGTGCTAAAGCTGGTCCTTTAAATGGCTTTTCTTTCGTATATTGTAAAGTAAAATATTTAGTGGTAATAACTAGATTTTTACTATCTTGTTCAACTTTCATTTTAGGTTCAGGGAAAAACCGATTATGAACTATTTCCGTTGCCCCATCATAAAATTCATTTTTTGTTGAATACTCAAAACGTATTAAGCGTTCACTTAATATAGTTATTCGATAATTGGTACCCCGAAAAACTGTTTTATTGTTACTAACTAGATTGCTGGGGTTTATTTTAAAGTGTTCACCTAAACTAGCCATAATCAACCCTTCTATTTATATTTATCTATTATATAGAATATCAAAAAACGACTATTATTGCAATTCTTAAATCAAAAAAATAAATCATTCTTGTAATTTGCTAACTGCCACCATTAAAGCAATTTTTCCATATTCATAAGATAAACTACCTTGTTGATAAGCAATATAAGGTTCTCTTAAAGGTCCATCACAAGATATTTCAATAGATGATCCTTGGGTAAATGAACCAGATGCCATAATTATTTCATCATCATATCCTGGCATTGGAGTTGGAATTGGTTTTGAGTTAGCATCAACTGCTGAAGCCATTTGTATGCCTTCACAATAATTGATTAAATCATCTCTATTACCAAAGATAATACTTTCTACTATATCTGCTCTTTGTTCATTATATCTTGGCTCTACTTTATAACCTAATTCTTCTAAAACTTTACTAGTAAGTATAGCTACCTTTAGACTACTTGCTACTACAGAAGGTGCTTCGTATAAACCTAATAAAAATGATTTATTAAAATTTAGGGATGGACCTATTTCTTTACCTTCACCAGGAATAGTTAATCTTTCGGAAATTAACTTTATTAAATCTTTTGTTCCAACGACATAACCACCACTTGAAGCAATACCACCGCCTAAATTTTTGATAAGAGAACCAACTATTATATCAGCTCCAACTTGAAGTGGGGTCTTATCTTCCACAAATTCACAATAACAATTATCAACCATAATAATTATATTTTTATCAATATCTTTAATAAATTTAATTACCTTAGTAAGTTTATCAATTGTTAGACTTTTTCTATTAGAATATCCTTTGCTTCTTTGAATAGTGATAACTTTGACCTTATTATTCTTTAAAAATTCTTTTATTTTATCATAGTCAAAGTCATCATTAACTAAATCTATTTGGTTGTATTTTATTCCAAAAGACTTCAAAGAACTAGTGTTTTCTTTTATCCCAATAACTTCATGTAAAGTATCATATGGAGTACCAGTTATACTAAGCATAATATCATTAGGTCTAAGTAAACCAAATAAAGTAATAGTTAGAGCATGCGTTCCCGAGATAATTTGACTTCGAACTAAAGCATCTTCTCCACCTAAAATGCTGGCAAATATTCTTTCTATTTTATCTCTTCCAATATCACTATAACCATAACCAGTTGAGGTATTAAAATCACTTTCTGATACATTTTCTTTGTTAAAAGCCGTAATTACTTTTAAACTATTTAAAAATGCTAAATCATCTACATTTTGATAAATATCTTGTAATTCTTTTTCACAATTTAAAACTAAATTCTTAACTTTTTCATCTATGTTAAAATATTCTAAATATTTATTCATCTTTACCACTCATTCTAATTATATCGCCACTTCTAATATCATCATTAATAATTATTTCTAATATTTTTAAAGCAACATTTTCTTTTTTAATTAATTCTTTTTGTCCTATTCTATTCATTTCTTCTTTTAAATAATTAGGATCCATTTCTAAAACAGATTTAGTATCAACCCAATTAGGTGCTAGAGCACATATTTTTAAATTAGGTAATCTTTCTGCCATATTCTTAACTAAATTTTCTATCCCTGCTTTACTTGATGCATAATCCATGCTTAAAGGATTATAAGTATCTGTGGCATCAGTTGATGATAAATTTATAATTACTCCCCTACTCATTATTTTAGATGCCTCTTTCATAACTAAAAAACTACCCACTAAATTAACTTCTAAAACTTTCATAAATTCATCTTTAGTTTTATCGTATATATCATTTGCAATATCAATCGCACTACAATTTACTACTACATCTAATTTTTCATGTTTATTCTTTATATAATTCATTAACTCTTTTATACTATCTACACTTGTTACATCACAATAGTAAGTATCAATTAATTCATTATTTATTTTTTTATTATGATATGTAGCAACTACGGTAGCCCCATACTCATGTAAAATATTAATTAAAGTACTACCTATACCACTGGTGCCACCCACTACTAAAACAACTAAGCCATCTAAATTCATAATGCCTCCAAACCAAGTATATTATATACTTAATTTAAGGCTGTTGCAATTATATCACCTATAAACATACTATTTAAAACATTTAAAATTTTACTAATTTTTTCTTTCGAACATACTTGTAATATTTTATTTATAAAAGGCTCAATTAAATAAGTAATAATTAATCCACCAATGCCAAAACAAAAAGCACTAAGTAAGCAAACTAAACCATCAATATTAAGAATACGATTAGTATAATCCCAAAGACGCATTTTAAGTACTTTAAGTAAAAATAAACCAGAAGTATATTCTAAAATACCTGTTATTAAAAATGATAAAGCAAAAATAATTAAAGGCTTATCTTTATACTTATTAATAAGCAATATAAATAAAGAACCAATACCATAAATTGGTAACCATGGGCCAGCTAAAAAACCATGACTAAAAAATTTACCAGTATAATAATAACATAATATAAGTTCATAAATATAACCTAAAATACTTGATATATAAAAAATAAGGCCTATCTTTATAACTAAATCATTCATAATTATCACAGTATTAGTATTAGCTAAAATATAAAATAAATATAGCCAAAAACTGTCATTATAATTTTATAGTTATTTTCAAATAATAAAGATAGAAAGGATGATTATTATGACTAATGAAGAATATAAATTAGCACCAGATATTTTAACAAATAAAGATTTAGATTATTTAAAAGATATCTTTGGCTGGCATCATACTGCATATAAAGTATGTGAAGATGCCCTTACTAATATAGCCGATAGAAAGGTCGAAAAAGTAGTATCAGATTGTTCTAAATTATTTTATCAAAATATGCAAAAAGTATTAAAAATATTAGAAGAAGGTAATAGTAATGAATAATAATAAAATTAGTAATCCCAAAAAAGAAGTACCAACTGGTATATCTTTAAATGATCAAGATTATATGACAATTTTGTTATCGCATTTAAAAGAACTTACTAAAAATATGACAGTAGCAATAACGGAAGCATCGCATGAAAAATTATACAAAGATTATAAAAAAATGTATGATGCTCTAGCTGATGCGCAAAGAAAAAGTTATGAATTAATGTTTTATTTAGGTTGGTATAGTTTAGAAAAAGCAACTGATACTAAAATAGATAATTTAAAAAGTGAATTACAAACGCAATTAGATAATTTAGAAAATTAAAAGAAAGATTTTACTCTTTCTTTTTAGTATTTAACATTTTCCAATAATTTATCTATTTCAGACTTGTAGTCTTTAGTACCTGCAATAAATATTAAAGTATTTTTAACTCTTGATATAACTATATATTCATTATCTGATACTGCAACTATTTTAGATATAACTGCACTAGTGGATTCTTGGTTTTTAGAATCACTTGTTATATAATCAGCTATACTATCTTTATATTTTTTATATATTTTTTTAGCTTCACTTTCATCTTTAAATTCATAATATTCTATTTTAAATGGCACATCATCTTTAGTAGCTACTAAATAAGTATCTGTTTCATATTTTGGCGTTTCTTTGTCACTAATAGTATAACCTAAAGCTCCAAATTGCTCTTTAAAATCTTTTGGCTTTAATAAATTATAAAATCCACATCCCACGGTAATTATACATACAACTATTATTATTATAATCCCTAATATTACACTTTTATTATTATTCATTTTTTTCTCCTTTATGTTTATCTAAAAATAATGTCATTACTTCAGCAAATTCATCTTCCGAATCTAATTTAACAACATATTCTCCATCATCTTTTGTTATAATTTTTCTTATTACTATATCATTTTTATTCAACTTACCCATTAAAAATAAATATTTATTATTATTATCAGCAACAGTATCGGTAATTATATAATCTTTACCATTTTCTAAAGTCATAACATTTACATCAATCATTTTCGTCCCCCCATCTCTTCATTAACGGCATTTACAATCGTTTTATTACTTTCTTTATATAAGGCTAACCCTAAATCTTGGTATTTTTGGAGCATTTCTTTTAGCACTACTCTATTTTCTTTACTTATTGCATCATAAGTAGGATTTTTAGCAAATTCACTTATCAATTCAACATATTTTTGATATTCCTTACTATTTTGTTCGACTTTATTATTAATCATTAATATATTAAGTACATAACTTAAAAATGATTTATTAGAAATTTTTGAATATATTGGCTCAAATGAATCATCATTAGATAATCGAGTTTGCAAAATATTCCATATTTCATTAAAGCTATCTAAACGATGAGTATTTAATTTATAATAACTATCATAAATTAAGACATCAAATAATTCAGGATTATCAATACAAATATTTATTATTCTATCTGCCGTCAATTCACTACGATTATAAATCATATCATTTTTTATCGGAACTTCAGATGCTAACACATCTATTTTTTGACTAGTACTTTTAACTAATGCTTCATTCATTCGATCGGTATATGCTATCCCTAAAATAGATGTAGCTAGAATTAAAGTGGCCATTATGCCAGCAAATGCTTGTATATCTTTTTTAGAAACCTTTTCTTTTTTAGTTCTTAGTTTAACTTCATTTGCTTTTTCATTTGGAGATTGAACACTATTATTTATAATTAATTGCATATCTGATCTTTTTGCTAAAAATTCATCTGCTTCACCAGTTAAAATAGCCATTTTAGAATAATTTTTTTCTAAAATTAAATATTTAGCTAACTTCATAGCTCTTTCCAAATCAAAAACCGGAAATTTATTTAATATATATTCTGCCACATTACGACAATCACTATTAAAATTAATTTTTTCAAATAAATTATTATTAGCCATCTAATCACCCACCAATTGTCTATTATAAATATACTATAAAATTAATATACCAAACAATAATATTTCCAAAGTGATTGACATTTATTTACTTTAAATCTAATTTTTTAGTAGCAATTTTACTTAAAATATATGCTATTACTAACATTATAAGAATTATAATTAATATTTTTGGATTCTTTAAACTTTCAATTAAACTAGTACCAATAAAGCCCCAGAAAAATACTAATGATACTTTTCCTATTAATACAGCAATAGCAAACTTTTTAAATTTTACTTCTGATAAAGAAGCTGCTATGTTAATTAAAAAAGCAGGAGTAAAAGGAATAGCTATTAATAACACTAAATTAGAAAGTGATATTTTATCTATTTTTTTCATTAAACTATCAAACTTTTCAATTTTACGCACCTTTTTAGCAAAGAAATTTTTTAAAAAAGTACGACATAAATAGAACATGAAAAAACAACCTAAGCATGTTAAAATATAAGATATTATAAATCCTATAACATAACCATAAGCAATAAATACAATTGTTATAAAAACAAATAAAGGTAAAACAGGAATTAAGGACTCACAAAATATTAAAAGACACGCTAAAATAGGCCCCCAAAAAACTGAATTAGTAACTACATCCATTATTACATTATATAAATTATTTAAAAATTCCACCATAACTACCACACAATTATTATAATATAATTATGAGCATTTTTCACGAATTTATTACATATGTGACATTATAACCGTAAAATGCAAGTATTCTTGCTGCTTGTTTGCTTTTATGTCCTTTATCACAAATAAGATAGTATTTTTTATTTTTATCTAGCATAGTTTTATGATTCATTAATAGTTTATCATAATATATATTAATACTATTCGGATTATGTCCTTCTTTATAACTAATTGGATCTCTTACATCAATCAATATTCCCATATATGGCATATATTCATTTTCTTTAATACTTTTCATTAATATTCACCATTATAATTTATGTTATTTAAAAAAATACAGATAATAAAAAAGCATTAAAAAAGAACTATCAACAATAAATTGATAGTTTTTACATTTTTTGCTTTAATTTTTCTAATTCTTTTTCAGTAAGACCAGTTGCTTTTTCAATTGTCTTAATAGGCATCTTCATTTTTAATAAATTAATAGCAATACTATTTTTTTCTTCATCTCTGGCTTCATGTATTTCTGATCTTCTTAACTTCTCCTCTTCTTCTTCATAACTTAAATGATTTATTACTACTCCATCTTTTGTTAATGTTAGCATTTTATCTTCATACTCCTTCACTACTTTATCTTTCTTGCCTAATTCTTTCATCTCATCCATATTCGCATTTAACATTACCAGATGTATATGTTCTTTGTTTCCTTTTATACATTCATCATACCATAGCTCTTTATACTTAACAAGATTCACATTGATTATTCTAAATGTATTTGTATAGATACTTTTATCTTCTACACATGTTATTAAATAATTCATTTTAGCAAGACTATCTTTACTATCTTTATTTAAATTTATTAGTACTGTATCTAACCCTTCATTATAATCATATTCTTTTTCAATTATTTGCGAATAATATGATGTATAATAAGATAAATTTCTTATTTTTGTACTACTACTAAAATTACTATTTAACTCAACTAGAATATGTTTACCATTATTTGACTCCACTATTAAATCTGTTACTTTTACTCTTTCAGGGTTTCTTCTTATCTTTAATTCTGTTGGAATAGACTTAATAACATGTACTTTTTCTTCTAAGATATCTGATAAGATATAATCTAGTAATCTTGTATCTTGTTTGCTACAATTGTCTTAAAGATTGCATCATATAATAGTAAAGGTTTTTCTTTTAAATTTGTATTCATAAAATTTCCTCCTCTACTTATATTATTAGCTTTTTTTCTTCAATTTCCTTTTTTTCGTGAAAATTTATGAAAAAAAGTGCTAAAAATTAAAAAAATCTCTATTTCTAGAGATAATTTATTATTTTAATTATTTTTATTCATCACCAAAGAAATCATCAAAAAACTCATCATCAGTTATTACATTTTCATTCATAATAACACTATCAACATCAATATTAACTTTAGGTTTATCAGATTTTGAAACATCTTCTGGAGTTTCTTTTTTGTCTTCCATTGGTTTTTCTTTTGGAAGTTCTAGTTCTGGTAAATCATTTTCTTCTGCTAATTTAAAAGGTGACTCATTACTAATACTTTGATTTTGATTCTTTAATTTTTCTTTTTGTCTTTTTTCTTCTTCATCAAGTTCTTTCAATTTTTGATCGATATCTTTCATCATAGCATCAATGTCCATGTTTTGAAGACCACCAGCAAATGGATTAGGAGATGGACTTACAGGCATTCCAAATCCGCCACCCATACCAAATGGGCTTATACCACTTGGTGGCATCATTTGATTCATATCATTGTTTGAATTATTCATCATTTTTTTACGTTTTTCTTCTGTCACAAATTTTTTTAAATCAAATAATTCAACTTGATGATATTCTCTAGTGGATAAGTCGCAAGAGGATATTCTTCACCCCAATCAATTTTAAAATTAGGAGCATATTTTGTTTTAAATGGATTCATTCTAAGTCTTAATATAATAGCTTCACCTAATTTTAATTTTTGTAAATCACTAACAGTAACTAAAGGAGTTGATGCTGTCTTATCCTTTTCTTTTGATTTAACTTCACCACACATCTTACTTATTTCTTCTAAAGCTTTAAGTTCAGTTGAAATTAAATAGATTAAGTTACCACAATTACCACGAATAACTTGGGCAACTTCTTCGCCATAAACATCATTAAGTTGAGCAAAGTTTTGAATAATAAAAGTAAATCTTATATCACGGCTTCTTGCTGCAGATACCATACTATCAACATCTTTTAGTGGTGGCATATTAGCAAATTCATCTAAGATAAAATTAGTTCTATATTGTAATTTTCCACCATTGGCTTGTGCTACATCAATTAAAGTTTCATATACTTGTTTAATAAAGATAGTCATTAAAGTATGATATGTTTTTTTCTCATCATGAATAATCATAAATACCGCTGTTTTGCCTTTACCAATATCACGCATATCAAAATCACTATAAGAAAGCATTTCAGCTAAATTTTCTTTAGTAGAAAACATTCTTATTTTTTGACTAAATGTTGAAAGCAAGCCACCCTTAGTATCATTTGGGGCATTTATTACAGTATTTGCAAACATATAAGCATTTGATTCTTTACCCTTTAAATTAAAATATTCTTTAATAAAGTTACTAGTGGCATATCTCTCTTCCCCAACTGTACTCATATAATTAATACTATTTAAATTAATTTCTTTTTCAGAGGCATCTTGAAATAAACCAATAGCAAGTCCAGAAAAATAATCAGCTGAACCTTTTTCCCAGAATTCAGAGTCCCCATTGCCTTTAGATGGATCATATAAAATATTTAATGAAACGTCTTCTAGTAGTTCAGTTGCTTTATCGAAGTTTCCTTCCTTATAATATTTATAAGGCATATCTAAAGGATTCCAAGCATTTCCTTTACCAGGTTCCCTAAAGTTTAAAACAATTATTTTATAGCCACGCTCTTTTAAGTTATTAGCAGTCTTACTATATATCTCACCTTTAGGGTCAGTAATAATCATACTTTCGCCTTTTTTAGCTAAGATATTAACCATTGGGAATACTAAATTTTCCGTTTTACCTGAACCAGTAGAACCAATAACTAGGTTGTGATAATCACTATCATCTACCCATATTTCTTTCGGATTACTAATTAAAGGTATACCACCTGCTGTAAGAACTTTATCAGTTGGATTTATTTTAACTACTTTGCTAGCAGTTTTAATTTCTTTTTCTTTAGCCCATCTAGCATAACCATCACTAGCTTTATCTTTATTAACTTTAAGACCAATACCACTACCTTTTTCTTTATTAAAAATATAAGAAGATACACTTGTAAATATTAATATTAAAGCGCCAAAAAACAAACCTAATGTAAAAGGAAGATATTGCAAAGAGAATGCGCTTAATGGTAAAAGACCATAAAAAGTTCCCGTATTAAGTAAACAAAATAAATTAGAAACTGCTAAAGCACACAAATAAAGAAGTATAATACAATATACAACAAATAAGAAAAAATCTTTAGCTTCTACTTTAAACTTCATACAATCTCCCCAATTCACCATTATTATACTATAAATATAAGTAAAAATAAATTAATATTATTCAGTTATTTCGAAAAAATTAAAATCTATTTTATAATCATTAGGATATTCTTCCGTAATAATTATACTATCATTATTATTATTTTTAATATTATAGATTATCATATTATTTTCTTCCTTAACATCAATAGTATCAAATTTATCAAATAATCTACTAGCAATATTATCTCGATCATTCATAAAAGAATTTAAATCAGGATATTTACTTTTAGTTAAATCATTTAACATATTATAAGCTTTATTACTATCTATATACATTAAATTCTTATAATTATTTATATAACTATTTAATTTATTTACATCACTTATTTCTTTTATTACAAAACTAGTTTCATTATCAATATATATTCTATTAAGATAATAATCTTTAGCATACTCTTCTAAGTTTTCTATATTTTTTAAAGGCATAATAGTATAATTATTTTCCATATCTACTTTTAAAAGATAATATAAATTATTAGTATAATTTAACTTTTCTTCAGTTGTTTTATCAATAGTATATCCTTTAATAAAATAATAAGTCATATTACTATCTTTATTATAATAAACTCCTTCTACTATAAAATTAACATTTTCACTTGTTTGATTAATATAATTATTTATATTATTTTCATCTATACTATATTTAGATTTAAAATTTTTATCAAGTAGTAATATAGCATTTTCTTTACTATTAGATAATTCTATATAAAAATTGGTAATTACATCTTGTATCGCAAATATTTTATCTGTATCATCTAATCTTACTATTTCTTTTTTTAATGTAGGTGTTACTATCGGTTCTTTTTCCTCTTCTTTTTCCTTCGTAGGAGTTTTGTTAGAACTTGTTCCCATGATAAAAGCTACTATTGTTGAAAAAACTAATAATCCCACTAAAATTAATAACAATATTTTTTGATTATCATATTTCATATTATTCTCCTTCTATAAAATTAAAACCAATTTTATAATCATTAGGATAGTACTCTGTTATAGATATAGTATCACCATCACGATTTTGAACTTTATAAATTATATTATCTTCATTTTCTTTAGTACTTATTGCTAAAAAACTAGTAAATAATTTATTATTTATATTATCTATATCATTAACAAAACTATTAAAGTTTAGATATTTTTCTTTCGTGCTATCATCTAACATTTTATATGCTTTATCAGAATCAGAATATATTAAATTGGTATAATTAGTAATATAAGATGTTACTTTTTTTTCTTCGGTTATTTCTATTTTCTTAAACTTACTATCATTACCTATTTTAACTTCTTTTAAATCATAATTATTTGCATATTCTTCTAAATTATTTATACTTTTTAAAGGTCTTAGCATATAATGATTATTAGTATCAACTACTAAAAGATAAAACACATTTTTATTGTATTTTACATATTCTTCTTCTCCCATTAAATATTCATTTTCATAACCTTTAACAAAATAATAAGTAATATTACTATTATCATTATAATAGATTTCTTCAACAATAAAATTAATAAAAGAAGTACTCAAATTCATTTTTTCAAAAACATTATCATTTGTTATATTATTTTCGATAACATAATTACTATCTAACAAAGACACAATTTCTGATTTCTCATTGGCAGAAACTTTATCATAAAAACTATTTATTGCACTTTGCACTGCGAAATATTCATCAATATCCTTTAATCTTGATATTTCTTTATTTATTATTGTTTCACTAGAAGGAATATTACTATTTGGGGTATTAGAATCATCATTATCATCTTTTATATTTAAACTTACAAATATTGCTATAATTGAAGTAA
>CANRLB010000022.1 GCA_947631365.1 uncultured Bacilli bacterium
TTACTTGTTTTTACGTGCATTTAGTTCTTTAATATCCTATTTTTTACATTACGAGAATTTAACTTTTTATTCAACGAGAAAAAAATTATGTAAAAAAATAATCATTTTAACTAACATATATGTTACAATAAAAATGAAAGAAGTGATAAAATGGCCTCATCAATCATTCATATGGCTATAGCAAAAGAAATAAATAAAAATTTAAAAAGAAATGAAAACCAATTATTAATTGGATCAATTGCTCCAGATATATCAAAAATAGTTAATGAACCTAGAAATAAAACTCATTTTACTCAAAAAAATGAAACGATTCCTGATATAAAAAAGTTTTTAAAAAAATATAAAAAAGAATTAAATGACGATTTTGTTATGGGATATTATATTCATTTATATACTGATTATTTATGGTCTAAATTTTTCTTAACTGAAATAACTAATAAAAGTTTTGTAAAAAAATTAAATGGTGATATAGTTAATTTAAATGGTAATATGCTTTTATTGTATATTTATAATGATTATACTAATTTAAATATAGAATTAATTAATAAATACAATTTAGATTTTGAATTTATGTATAAAGAAGAAAATAAATATATTCCTAATATAATTAAAGAAATACCTTATGAAAAATTACCGGCCTTGTATGAAAATTTTGAAAGAATAATTGAAAATTCAAAAACATCTAAAGTATTTATCTTTGATATAGAAAATATTGTTAATTTTATTAATTTATGTGTAAAAATTATTTCTTCAGAAATAAACAATATAAATTAAAAGGTAAGAAATTTGATTTTAATTCTTACCTTTTTTATCTAATATGAGTTTCTTTATTTTCTTTTTCTAAATCTTTAATTCCTAGAATATCTTCTAATATTTTTAACTTGAAAGCTAGTTCAACTCCAGGATGAATAACGGCATCATCTCTATCATAAGCATATCTTGATGCATCAATAACTTCTCTTCCACTAGGTAAAGTAACGACTCTTTCGCCATTTTCTTTTACCAATACTTTAGAAGAATCACTATTAATAGTAACTCTGTTATGACTTCGATTTGAACCCATAAATAAATTTATTTCATTAACTGGATCTATAGTAAACTGTGTACCAGACCAACCAGCTGCTGCTAGAGAATTACCACTTAAAGGATGATGAACTTCACTTAAAGATAAAATAGGATTTTTAGAATAACAAAGCATACCTAGATATTGCGTTGCACTATTACTTCCATCTTTTTTAGTATAAAGATAACCTGTTCTATTTTTAGCCATTTCATCTCTTAAGTGAGCTCCAATAATACTTGTTGTAATTAAGGCATTAGCTAATTTTTCCATATCTTTTGAAGTAGAGAATAAACCAGCATGACCACTTAAATTCCCTTCTGGTTGCCCTAAAACCCTCGCTTTATCATCACTAGATACACCTTTATTAATATAATTTCTTTCTACTATATTGCCATCTTTATAAATTCTTACATCACTGTTAGTTGATGCTACTCTTTTTATTCTATCATCATCTATTTTTACTAAAGTATCACTCATTTGTAAAGGATCTAAAATATAATATTTTAAAAAGCTATAATAATCCATACTAGTTACTTTTTCAACAACATACTTTAATGCCATTGAGGCAAAATCATTATAAGATGTTTCTCCGTAATTTAAAGTTTTAGGAGCGGCCGTAAATAAAATACTTTCCGCCTCTTCTTTCGATTTAGCACTATCAACTCTTTTTTCTGTTCCTAAAGGTTTATAAGAAAGTAAATCAAAAATAGTTATTCCTTTTAAATTTTCAAATTGGGGAGCATATTTTACTACATCATCATTAATATTTAACTCTCCCATCTCTACTAATTTTAATACCGCAATACCTGTAAATAACTTAGTTGTTGAAGCTAAATCAAAAATTGTATCATTAGTCATTGGATCAATATTTGGAATATTGCCATTATTGGTAGCAATAACTTCTTCCCTATTACCAGCATAAAAACTATGTTGATAATTTTTGGTTCCTAAAGATACAACCATTCCTGGAGCATTTTTCTTAATTAAACAAAAATCTCTTATTTTTTCTTCAATTTTCGACTCTTTAATTAAACATTCTCGAAGCTCGTTTAAAGTTGCATCGGGATTTTCTTTAATAACTTTATCTACCCCTAATACTAAGGATTCATAAAATGCTCTTGGTACTAAATTTTGTTGAGTTACATCCGCATTAATATTTTGTCTTTGATATAATTCATCAATATATTTTGAATAATTCATTTTTTCCACCACCTTTAACTTATTTCTTCAATAATTGTTTTAATTAATTCTAATCCTAATTTTTTTTCATAAGTTGTTTTAGGCTCTATTAATTTAATCGCACTCCCTAACATTTCATATAATGAATAATATACTCTTAATTTATTATTTTCATCATAAGTATTATCAGTATATACTATATAATCTTTATTTTCTTTATCATCATGATAAGTAGCTACTGCTTCACACTTTACTTTATTTCCATCTTTATCTACTCTTTCAAATTGCATTCTATCCATAATAATCTCCTTATTTATTTTCATAGGTCTCTATGGCTTTTAATATTCCTCTATAAGGAAGTAAAGCACAATTTTTACGATTACTTTGTTTATAAATATCTTGAAAGGCTAATCCTTCATTTAATAAATTATCATCATATTCTTCTTCATTACACATATGATAAAAATTATTTATATATTCTTTGGCTTCATTAATAGTTTTCCCAATTAAATTTTTAAGCATAATTGATGTTGAAGATGTTGAAATAGCACACGCTTCGCCATTAAATTTAATATCTTTAATGATATTTCCATTAAATAATATATACAAATCGATATTATCAATACAATTAGGATTTCTAGTATTTATTTTAATATAATTTTCATCATTAACTTCTTCTTTATGAAAAGGATTTTGAAAGTTTTCTAATATTATTTCCCTACTTATTTCTTTATCCATAAATAATCTTCTTTCTCTACCAATTTAACGCATTTTTTTAATTATGTCAAATAATCTCTCTACTTAAAATTGTCAATTTGTAAAGCCTCTTTAATACTTTTTAAGAATAATGGTAATAATTTTATTATAAGTTTATTATTTTTAACTTTTACAAGTTCATCTTTATCTTCATAACAACACAATTTGTTTTGATAATTATTTTTATCTATTAAATAATAATAATATTTTTCTTCATAAAATACTTTACCTGCAACTACATAGGTCTTATTATCATCTAAAGTTAATATGTCTTTGATATTAATATTCATTATCTTTTTAAACCATTTTCTAGATCATCATCTAAACTGATTTCTCTTTGCAATTCGGCAAACTTTTGAAGAGATCTTTCAAGATCTTGTTCATAATAAGATGCACTATCTTGTTCTTTATTTAATTTTTCTAAATATTCTAAACTATCTTGATATTCTAAGTATCTTTCAAGATAAATGCTTCGATTAGTTTCACTTTGCTTACAAGCATTAAGAGAAGCAGCTGATATTATACCATCTAAAAAGCCAGACCACCCAAAAAAAGGTGAAGGAAGTGAGAGAAAAGAAATCTTTAATTTATCTAATACTTCTTCAAATAATAAAGGACTTATTAAAGATGTTCCCCAGATAAAAAAATTAATTATTGAAATCATTCCCATTACTGCAGCAATTAAAGCAGTATAAGCACTATCTTTAGAATATTCCCAATTTAAATTATCATACATATCCTTTTGCTTTATTTTAAATCTTTTTTCATCATTATCCATTTTAAATTTCTCCTTAAAAATACTGAACTAGTATAGCATAATTCAAAATTATTGTAAATAAAAAAAACTAAAAAAGAAATGACGTTTTAAATCATTTCCTTCATTATTTTATCTTTATCTTTTAATAAATCAATTAAACTATCAATTTCACTTTCCGTATTATAGAAATATAGGCTAACTCTTATAGAATTAGTAACCCCTAAAACATCTTTAGTAAGTTTAGCACAGTGACTACCTGCTCTTACACATATACCATATTTATTTAAATAGTAAGCAACATCTTCTGAAAATAAACCATCAACATTGAAAGTAACAATTCCACTATCAGCTTCTAAATTTAAAATATCAATATGGGGAATTTTAACTAGTTTTTCAATCAAATAACTTCGTAAATCTTTTTCATATTTTTCAATATTTTCCATACCAATTTTATTTAAATATTTAACTGCTTCTCCTAAACCAATAACGCCAGCAATATTAGGAGTTCCAGCTTCAAGTCTTGTTGGTATTTCTTTTAAAACCATTTTTTCAGGAGTATCAAATGATTCATTCATACCACCACCTAAATTAACTGGTTCAATTGCTTCCATTAATTCATATTTAGCATACATTACACCAACTCCGGTTGGTCCTAACATTTTATGACCAGAAAAAGCAAGAAAATCAACATCACTATCACTAACATTAATTTTTTTATGAGGAACACTTTGTGCACCATCAACAACCACAAAAATATCTCTTTCATGGGCAAAAGAACAAATTTCTTTAATTGGTCTTACATCTCCCACTACATTAGTTATCTCAGCTAAACTAATAACTTTTGTCCTGGGACTAACAACACTTTTTAAATTATCAATAGTTACAAAATTATTATCATCTAAGGGAATATATTTAATTACAGCTCCAGTTTCCCCCGCAACTCTAAACCACGGCATAACATTCGAAGCATGTTCCATTTTCGTAATTAATATTTCATCCCCTGCTTCAAGAAGATTACTAAAAAAACCATTGACAATTAAATTCATACTATCCGTTGAACCACTTGTAAAAACTATTTCTTCTTTTCTTCTTGCCCCAATAAAATCTTTAACTAAGTCTCTGGCATTTTCATATTCTAAATCAACTTTATAGGAAATATCATAATCTCCCCGATGGGCATTAGCACTATAATTTTCATAATAATCGGTCATTTTATCAATGACACATTGGGGTTTTAAACTAGTTGCCCCATTATCAAGATAAATAATATCTTGTTTGAGCATTGGAAAATCTTCTCTATGCATCTTTCACCTCCAAATCTTTTATATATTGATCCATATTACTATAGATAAAACCTTTTAACATAATCTTTTTAGCTATATCTTCATTTAAACCTTTACTCATTAAATAATCTACTTCTTCTTTATTTAAACTACCTATTGTAGTTAAGTGATTAGCGGACACTTCATTACTTAAACAAATAATATTAGGTTCTATATGAACACATCCGCCATTATTTACTCCTTTTAAATCTTCAAGGGCAATATTATTTAAAGTATCTTTAAATACTTTGACATTAATAATCATCTTGATTATTTCTTTATTACTTATCATTCTACTTTTTATCATGGAATTATTATTATTACCAATAATATTATTATTAACAATTATTTCTCTTTTTTCATTACTTATAATAGAAATATTTAAATTAAAATGCGAATTATTATTTTGATTAATGTTGAAAACCATATTCTTTTCCACATTTTTATTAAAAACATATATATCTATAAAACTATCATCTTCTAAATTAATATCTATATTCCCTATTTTTTCATTTATTAAATATAATTTAACATTACCTTTAACATTTATTTTTATATCATCATTTTTAATATTAACAATATAACTATCATTACATAAATTTATAATATCACTCACTAATATTTTATTCATAAAACAATTTCTTTCTTATAACAAATGCTCATCTAACTCGTTAGATAATTCTTTAAATCCTTTATTTAAGATTTCATTTGCTAATTCTTTTTGACCACTTTTTATTATTTTTTTATCATTTAATAAATGAACATAATAATCATCAAAAGTATTAATTAAAGTATTAGAATGAGTTATAATAAGAATTCCTGGTTGATACTCTTCTAAATATTCTTTAATACTATTACTAACTAATTTTAAAGCATCAACATCAAGACCTGAATCAATTTCATCTAAAATAATAAATGATGGTTTTAACATCCACATATGCATAAGCTCAATTTTCTTTTTTTCACCACCAGAACAACCAACATTAATTTCTCTGTGAATAAAACTTTTATCTAAATCGAGTTTTTGACAAATATTTTCTAATTCTTTATTAAATTTTATAATATCTACCGGAGCATTATTTTTATCACTAAGACTAGCTCTTAACATTTCAGCATTCGTAACCCCTTCAATAGCAATCGGATTTTGACTTATGGTATAAATACCTCTTTTACTTCTTTCATAAATACTTAAATTAGTAATATCTTCACCATTATAGTAAATATGGCCTTTAACAAGATAATTTTTATCTCCCATAATTGATTTAGCAATACTACTTTTACCAACTCCATTTTTCCCCATTAAAACATGGACTTCCCCTTTATTTATTTGTAAATTTAAATCAGAAACTAATAATTCATCATTTATATAAATATTTAAATTATCTAAATTAAGCATATTTGTCACCTACAAAAAAGATTATAACACAAAGTAGCATAAAATTGTAGATTAGTACCTATTTTTCCTTTACTTTTCCATATTTTTTATATATAATTAGCTTGTAAAGGAAATAATATATATTAGAAATAATTATTTTGTTTCTATCCGAGCCTGAGTCCTCAACACATACGGCCTCATCTTAGGGGTAAGGGTTCGACCCGTGCTGAACAGTATGTACAGCAAAAATCATTCGCAAGAATGGTTTTTTTAAAGCCTTTTATTTTTCAATTC
Source organism: uncultured Bacilli bacterium (assembly GCA_947631365.1). Lineage (GTDB taxonomy): Bacteria > Bacillota_I > Bacilli_A > RF39 > UBA660 > SIG200. The sequence continues at coordinate 6,747 of CANRLB010000022.1, forward strand.
AAGTAAATGTTTTTTTAATTCTAAAGAATTAAAAAAGTACAATTCATTTTTATTTAGTTTTATTTTTCTTTTCCTTTTATATATATACTTATCTAAATTAGTAAGCAAATCAGCAACTTGAAATAATCTTTCTTTCTCATGATTAAAATCTTTTATAAAGACAATTTTAGGATTACTTTTAAAAACATTACATAATATTCTAGTTAAATTAATTTGACCATTATCATAATAAATTTCTATTAAATCAAATTTACTAAAATAATTAAGATTATTTATGTACATTTTCTCAATTTCTTTTTTCAAATTATTTTTTAAAGTTTCTTTATTATTATTAAATTTTTTATCAATAATAATAGATTTTAATTTAATATTAACCCTTGTACAAAAGAAAAACAATGTTAAAAATATTTTTTTTCTAACTTCATAATTCATTTCTTTATATTCGTCTCTTTTTGCTATAAGAGGTGTTGTATGAATCATACCATTATAACCAATATTTTTTAACTTATTATTTAAGTAACTAATATCGTTGTTTATTGATACTGACGTATCATATATAACAAAAGAAACAATATATAATTCAGACGATTTAGCAAGTAATCCAAAATCACCACCTTCATCAATATAAATTTTAAGTTTTTTCAAAATAGTCCTCCAAAAGAAAAAGTAGGATTTTTTAATACTTATTAAAAACCTACTTTTATCCCGTTTCCTATTTTTCTTGTTAATTTAATTAAAACATAATTATCTTTTATTGTAAATATGTTTATTTTCATACTCATCTAAAAAACTTGTATACTCACCATCTTTTTTATAACCTAAAATACAATTCATATTAATATTATTTAAAGCTGTAAAAATATTATTATCAATACCCTTATGTTCACTTCTTAATTTTGTTATTAATCTTTTCATTGCTTCTCTTCTTCCTATTTCACTATCAGGAATACTATCTCTTTCAATAACACAATTACTAGTTAGGGGACACGCACAATTAATAAATGTTAAATTATTATAATTACGCCAAGCGATAATTGCACTTTCTTTAACTAAATATAATGGTCTAATTAATTCAAGGCCTTTAAAATTATCGCTATGAAGTTTAGGCATCATTGTTTTTATCTCAGCTCCATAAAACATCGATAAAAGAGTGGTTTCAATAACATCATCAAAATGATGACCTAAAGCAATTTTATTACACCCTAGTTCTTCAGCTTTACTATATAAGTATCCTCTTCGCATTCTGGCACACATATAACAAGGATTTTCAGGATTAAGTTTATAAGCCACTTCAAAAATATCACTTTTAAAAGTTATTAAAGGAATATTTAATAATTTCGCATTTTCTTCTATTTTTTTACTATTTTCTTCATTATAGCCAGGATTCATACTAACATAAAAAGCTTCAAAGTGAATTTTGCCATGTCTTTTAAGTTCTTCTATACATTTAGCAAGTAAAAAAGAATCTTTACCCCCACTTATACAAACCATTATTTTATCATTTTCATTAATTAAGTTATAATCAGTAACAGCTTTAGTAAACATGCGCCAAATATCTTTTCTAAATTTTTTAATAATACTTCTTTCTATTTCTTGATATTTTTCCATAAATTCACTTCCAAACATCAAGATTATACCACACTCTTGGTATATTTTTTTATTTTTTTACTATATTATTATTAGATTGAAGGTGTAATTATTAAATTAAATCTTAAAAAAATGCTTTTTATTAACACTATTATTACTTTTCTTCTTTGCTTTTTAACTCACTTTTTATATGAGTGGCTTCCTAATCCTGTTTTTTCAATATTTTTCCCAGTTAATGAAAGTATATGGGAACACATGAAAATGCTTTATACAACGATCCTTTTAGCGGGAATAATTGAATATTTTATTTTAAAAAAATTTAAAATTCCCCATCAAAATCTTTTATTATCGATAGCCATAAAAGCTTTAATAAGTATACCTATTTATTTAATAATGTTCTTACCAATATTTTATAATTTTGGGGAAATAATGTTTGTAACATTTATAATTTTATTTATTACTATTCTAATTGTTAACTATATTGGTTTTAAAATACTTGAATTAAAACCAATTAAATATCAAAAAGCAATATCAATTGCCTCAATTATTATTGTCTATATTATTATGACTATTCTAACTTATAAAGCTCCAAGATTAGATTTATTCTTTGATACCAAAGAAGAAAAGTATGGCCTAAATGATTATTTAATAAAAAATAAATAGTAACGCGTTATCTTACGTTACTTTTTTATTTTAAAGTATCAATAATAGATGATACAATATCAATTGTATTTATAGCATCATTTAATTTATCTGTTGTTCTTTCTTTATATCTTTCTTTCATTTCCTTCATAAAAACTTTATAATACTCAGGATTTCTATTTAAGTATTTTATATAATTTGTATTCTCATTAAAATATCTTTTAAAATTTTTATCTTCTAATAATTTTTGTTGTAAAAAATATTCCATATTAATCCTCAAAAAATTTATTTAATGGCCTACTTGCAAGTGGTCCTTTGGTAACATTTACCGGATTAGTTGTTCCTTTAGTTGTTAAATCTTCAACTACCCCTAAAGCTTTTTGAGCAGTATTAATATGTTTTTGAATCTCATCTAAGTTAATGTTTTTCATTATTTCGGTGATTTTAGCGGGATTGATTGATGTTCCACTTCTTTCATATGGCTTCCAAGCTTCTTCTGATTCACCATATACATCATATATTTCATAAAATTGTTGCATTGTCATCTCTTTATTTTTAATATACTCCACTAACTCAGGCTTGTTTCTAATAAATTCTTTAAATTCTTCTTTTTTACTCATAAATAATCACCTAGTATATATTATGAAATACTAGGTGATTATATTATAATTTAAAGTCTTCAGTAAAATCTGCAAAAGATATTTGTTCTTCTTTTTCTTCCTTTTTTTCTTCTTTTACTTTTCCTACATTATTAATAACTTTTTCGCATTTATATTTTAATTTAAATTCATTAACATGTCCTTTAGTAATATTGCTACCATTACTAAGTAAATCCATAATTGGAATATCACTATTTTTAATTTCAGTTAATTCATTATCTTTTTTCATAATAATGATATCTTTCATATTAGTTATAAAAGCATTAGTTATATAATAATTAACTGTTTTATTTTTCTTAATTAACATTGTTCCTTTTTTAGCCCTAGATAATGTTTTTAAATCACTAATTTTAATTCTTTTACCAGTTAAATTATTTGTAAAGACATTTAAGTATTCAGCTTCCTCATTAAATGAATCACCAAGTATAACCTCATCATTATCTAATTTCATACTTTTTACACCACTTGCTTTTAAACCAATTAATGGTATTTCTTCGGTATTATATCTTAAATAATAACCATTTTTAGTAACTAATAATGTTTCATTTAAACTATAATTAACATTTTCTACTTCATCATTATCTTTTAATTTAATGGCTGTATAGGATTTATTAAATCTTCCGACCACTAAATCATTCATATTAATTTGTTTAGCCATACCATCTTTAGTAAAGATAACTAAATTTTTATCTTTTTCTAAAATAAAAGCTTTAATAATTCTTTCATTTTCTTGTAAAGTTACTAAATTACTTACATGCTTACCAAGTTCTTTCCATTTAGTTTCTAAAACTTTATAAACCGGAATAAATAAATAATTTCCTAAATTGGTAAACATCACTAAATTATCTAAAGTTGTTGTTTCAAACATATTTAATACATAATCCCCAGGTTTAAGCATAGTCTCGCTATCAGAAGAGGCCACGGACTTACTAGATACTCTTTTTAAATAGCCTTCATTTGATACAACAACCCAAACATTTTCTTTTTGAATCATTTCTTTCATGTCTAATTTAATTTCGGTTATTTCATCTCTTATTTCAGTCTTTCTTGGAACTTCATATTCTTTCTTAATTATTTTAAGTTCCTTTTTCATTACATATTTTAAAGCTTCTTCATCACTTAATATGGCTTTTAGTCCCTCAATTAATTTATGTAAATTAGAAAGTTCTTCTTCTAATGCTACCACATCTGTATTAGTTAAACGATATAATTGCAAATTAACAATCGCTTTGGCTTGCTCAACGGTAAAAGCAAATTCTTTAACTAAATTACTTTCAGCATCACTTTTATTTTTACTAGCCCTTATTACTTTAATAACTTCATCTAAAATAGATAAACATTTAATAAGGCCATCAACAATTTCTAATCGTCTTTCTTTAACTTTTAAATCAAAAGTACATCTTCTCGTTATAACTTCTTTTAAATGTTCTATATAAGCATCAATTATTTCTAAAATGCCTAAAGTTTTAGGTACTCTATTTACAATAGCTACCATGTTATAACTATAAGATATTTGTAAATCAGTATTTTTAAGTAAATAATTTAAAATTAACTCACTACTAGCGCCATTTTTAATATCAATGGCTATTCTTAAACCTTCTCGGTCTGATTCATCGCGTACTTCAGCAATACCATCTAATTTTTTATCAATTCTTAAAGCATCAATTTTTTGAACTAATAAAGCTTTATTAACATCAAAAGGAATTTCAGTAATAATTATTTTTTCTTTACCTTTTTCTTTAACAATACTATATTTAGATTTAACAATAACCCTACCTTTACCAGATGCAAAAGCTTCTTTTATTCCATTTATACCCTCTACTATACCACCAGTTGGAAAGTCAGGACCTTTTACGATTTCTAAAATGGTATCTAAATGACAATTAGGGGACTCAATTCTTTTAATTGTGGCATTAATAATTTCCCCTAAATTGTGAGGGGGAATATTAGTAGCATAACCAGCACTTATCCCCATTGTACCATTTACTAAAAGATTAGGAAATTTAGCAGGGAGAACTGTAGGCTCTAAAAGTCGATCATCAAAGTTTGGCGCCCATTCAACGGTTTCTTTATCTAAATCACCTAAAAGCTCATTACTAATTTTAGCAAGTCTTGCTTCTGTGTAACGATAAGCCGCGGCGGGATCACCATCCATTGATCCATTGTTACCTTTCATATCTACTAATGGATTACTTTGTTTCCACCATTGACTCATTCTGACCATAGCATCATAAACTGATGAATCCCCATGAGGATGATATTTACCTAAAACATCACCAACAGTCGCAGCACTTTTAACATACTTTTTATCATAAGTATTGCCGGCATCATACATGGCATATAAAATTCTTCTTTGAACCGGTTTAAGACCATCCCTTACATCAGGAATCGCTCTATCTTGAATTATTTCTTTAGCATAAGAGGCAAATCTTTCCCCCATTATTTCTTCTAAAGCGTAATCTTCAATTTTCTTTATTACATTTTCCATAAAACACCTTATTCTACTCGATAATTATCTTCCATAGTGAAAACAATGTTTTCTTCAATCCATTCTTTTCTTGGTTCAACTTTATCACCCATTAAAACCTCTACTCTTTTTTCCGCTAAAGAAGCATCATAAATATTAACTCTAATAAGGGTTCTCGTATCCGGATTCATGGTGGTATCCCAAAGTTCATCAGGATTCATTTCACCTAAACCTTTATTTCTCGAAATATCTGGTTTACCCGTATTTTCAGAAATAATTTTATATCTTTCTTCATCACTATAAGCATAGAAATGTTTTTTACCATAATCTATTTTATATAATGGCGGTTTTGCAATATAAAGTTTACCAGCCTCAATTAAAGGCCGCATAAAACGGTAAAAGAAAGTAAGTAATAGTATTTGAATATGAGAGCCATCAACATCGGCATCAGTCATAATAATAACTTTATCATAAGCACTATCTTCGACCATAAAATCACTACCTAATCCTGCTCCAATAGTATGAATGATAGTATTAATTTCTTCATTTTTTAGTATGTCTTCAACACTAGTTTTCTCGGCATTTATAACTTTACCACGAAGAGGTAAGATAGCTTGAAATTTACGATCTCTTCCCATTTTTGCTGAACCTCCAGCACTATCACCTTCAACTAAGAAAAGCTCATTAATCTTACCATTTTTAGTAGTTGCTGGTGCAAGTTTACCAGATAAATTCTTTTCAATTTTATTCTTACCTTTACCATTTCTGGCATCTTCTCTTGCTTTTCTAGCGGCTTCTCTTGCTACTTTACTTTTCATTGCTTTTTCGACTATATTTAAAGCAATTTCTTTATTTTCTTCTAAAAAGAATTTAATTTTTTCATAAGTAATACTTTCTGTTATACTTCTTGCCTCAGGTGTTCCTAATTTCCCTTTAGTTTGACCTTCAAATTGTAAACTAGCTTCTGGTATTCTTAAATTAATAACAACCGTTAAACCCTCTCTGACATCAGAACCATCAAAAGTATTATCTTTTCCTTTTATTAAATTATTATTTTTAACATAATCATTAAAAGCTTTAGTAATTCCTGTTTTAAAACCAACTTCATGAGTACCCCCATCAACTGTTTTAACATTATTAACAAAAGAAACAATATTTTCATTATATGTATCTGTATATTGCATGGCAATATTAACTTCAATATCATTTTTACTACCACTAAAATTAAGAACTTTATGTAAAGTATTTTTTCCTTCATTAATATATTCAACAAAGTCTGTTAAACCATCTTCATAATGATACTTAACTTCTCTTTTACTCTCTTCATCAATTACTTCAATAGTCACACTTGGTATTAAAAAAGCACTCTCTTGCATTCTTTCACATATCGTTGTATAAGAAAAATTACAATTCTTAAAAATACTATAATCGGGCATAAACGTAACTACTGTACCTGTTTTATTAGTATCACCAACTTTTTTTAAAGGAGACTCAACTTTACCACCATCAGTAAATCTAATATTTGATATACAGCCATCCCGATAAATTAAAACATCCATCTTACTACTTAAAGCATTGACAACAGAGGCTCCAACGCCATGAAGTCCACCACTTACTTTATAGTTACCACTTTCAAATTTACCACCAGCATGCAATATTGTATAAATAACTTCCGGCGTTGATTTACCACTTTCATGCATCCCAATGGGTACCCCTCGTCCATTATCAGCAATAGTAATTGAACCATCCTTATGTAAGACAATCTTAATATAATTACCATACCCATTTATTATTTCATCAATGCCATTATCAACAATTTCCCATACTAAATGATGTAGACCTCTTTTATCAGTTGAGCCTATATACATACCAGGACGTTTCCTAACCGCCTCTAAACCTTCTAATATTTTAATAGATGATTCATCATATTTTGCCA
>CANRLB010000023.1 GCA_947631365.1 uncultured Bacilli bacterium
TTCATTGCATCAACTAATTCTTTTACTTCAAGAATAGTCATTTCTTTTAATGCACTTATAAATTCATCTCTTGTTAACTTTGCCATATTTTATTCCTTCCCTTCTAATTGTTCGGCATAAAGATTTAAACCTATTGATAATTCTTTAACATACTCTATCATACCACCTGCAAGCATAGTAAGTAATCCTTCTCTTGATGGAATACTTGCATACTCTTTGATAGTATCAATATTTGCAACATTACCGCTAATTATTCCAACACGAATATTTAATTTATCGTGATCTTTAGCATAGTCTGCAATTATTTTAATTGGCTCTAGTAAACTTTCACCAAATAATATTGCATTAGGACCGTCTAAAAAATCGCTCATATCAACTTTGATTTCATCTAATGCTCTTTTTAATAGAGTATTCTTATAAACTCTAACTTTAGAATTAACTTCATTAAGTTTATTTCGAAGTTCACTCATTTCAGCAACAGTCAAACCTTGATATTGGAATAAAATAACGGATTCGCTTGCTTTAATATTATCAATAATTTCACTTACGATAGCTTTCTTTTCATTAAGAATTTTTTCGCTTGCCATTTTTCCTCCTTGTTTTATTTTTAAGAAAAGCTTCCGTTTAGGGAAGCTTAAAAACAAAAGTTAATTAACATTCCCCTCGGTAGGATTTTTAAAATTACTTCCCTACTGTCTTCGGTCTTTCTTTTCTTAAATTGTATTATAACCTACATCTTTTAAATATGCAAGACTTAAATTAAAGTTCAAATGAATTTTTATCAACTTTAATTCCAGGTCCCATAGTTGTAGATAATGTTATTTTATCAATAAACACACCTTTTACTGCTTGTGGTTTAGCTTTGTTAATAGTTTTAACAACATAATCAAGATTTTCTAGTAATTTATCTTCTTTAAAAGATACTTTACCAATAATAGTATGAATATTTCCATAAGAGTCAGTCTTATATGTTACCATACCACTTTTTAAATCTTTAATAACTTCAGCTACTTTAGTTGTAACTGTACCAGTCTTAGGGTTTGGCATTAAGCCTTTTGGCCCTAAAATGTTACCAATTTTACCAACTTCTGGCATCATATCGGGAGTAGCGACAATAACATCAAAATCAAACCAATTTTCATTTTTAATTTTATCAAGCATGTCTTTATCCCCAACATAGTCAGCACCAGCATTTTTAGCTTCGGTAGCGTAATCGCCTTTAGCAATAACTAATACTCTTTTACTTTTACCTGTTCCATTAGGCATAACTAATGATCCACGTAATTGTTGATCAGTTTTTTTAGCATCAATGTTTAGTTTTATGGCAACTTCTACCGTACTATCAAACTTAGTAGTAGATGTCTTTTTAACTATTTTTGTTGCTTCTTCTTTAGTATATAATGTATCATTATCAACTAATTTAGCAACTTCCACATATTTTTTACTATGTTTTCTCATAATTTCCTCCTAACTGTGGTTAATTAGCGGACTTTTTTATTTAATAAATTATTTATTATTCTTGTTCTTCAGATTCGTCTTTATCTTTATCTTCATCACCAATTACTGGTACATCAACTGGAGTTTCAGCTTTAGCTTCTTCTTCCATTGCTTCAAGCTCAGCCTCACGTTTAGCCATTTCTTTTTCTTCTTCTAAAGCTTCTTTGGCTTGTTCAGCTAATTCTTTATCATTACGGCCAGCAACAGCAATTCCCATATTACGAGCAGTACCTTCAATAATATTCATTGCCTCTTCAACAGTATACGCATTTAAATCAGGTAATTTAATTTCAGCAATATTTCTTAAATCGGCTTCACTAATTGTAGCAACTATTTGATTAGCACCTTTAGCACTACCTTTTTGAATTTTAGCAATTTTCTTAAGTAAGAATCCTGCTGGTGGAGTTTTTAAAACAAAATCAAATGATCTGTCATCATAAATTGTAATTTCACATGGAACAACATCGCCCATTTTTTCACGAGTTGCATCATTAAATTTAGTACAAAACTCTTGTAAATTAATACCGGCAGGGCCTAATACAGTACCAACTGGTGGTGCTGGTGTTGCTTTGCCTGCTTCAATTTCAAGTTTAATTTTCTTTACGACTTCTTTTGCCACGAAAACACCTCCTATAAATTATTTTTCGTGTTAGTGGTATAGGGCAAATCCGCTTCTTCCCTCCCACTTAACATACAATTAATATAAATTGCATTTTAAATAATAACATAAATAATTATTATTTGCAATAATTTACCATTAAAGTTTATGTAAAAATAATGTTTTTCATTAATTATTTGTCGCATTTTAAAGTATATTATGATATTATTAAGTTATATTAAGGATAGAGGTATTATTATGGCAAAAAAATTTTTCTTTGATAAAGTTCATAATACTAAAAGGACAATTATTAATTTAATTATTATTGGCATCTGTGTTATTGGAATCATAATTTGTTTTATTGTAACTTCAAATTTTCAAGGAGAAAATAAAAACAAACGTGAACTAAGTATAAAAAGCGATGTTACAATAGAAGTAAATGAAAAATTTAATGATGATATTTTCTTCTCAAAAATTGAAAATGTAAAATTAGATCAAATTAAAATTGTTTATCCAGATGATTTTGATAAATCCACTCCCGGTGAATATACAATAACGATTAAAGTTGATGGCAAAGACTATTTTACTAAACTGATTGTAGTTGATACAGTTAAACCTGAACTGGTTTTAAAAGAAGTGGAAATTACTGAAAAAGAAACTTATACTGCAAATGATTTTGTCGAAAGTTGCCTTGATAATAGTGGTAAAAATTGTATAATAGAATTTTATAAAGAAGGTATAGATGCTGATGGAAAAACACTTGATTATTCAAAATACAATAAAGAAGGCATTTATTCTATTAAAATATTAGCTAAAGACGAATCTGATAACCAAAACATTTTAGAGACTAAGTTAATTATTAAAAATGAAAATGTTGAAGTTCCACCAGTTGAAAATCCTGTTGTATGTAAATATGGTGATAATTCTTATAATGAATCTAACTCTTTATTAGCGGTAGATGTTTCAACTGGCGGTTGTGCCATAAGTTTAGATTTTTATAATAAAAATGAAGAAATTAATAAAATAATGGAAACAGAAACAACAAGAATAATAAAGGATGTTCAAAAATTAAATTTAAAAGGAACCCCTTATGTTAATAGACAAGTATCAGCAATAACAAATTTGTCGGGCAATGGAATAGTTGGTTTTGAATTAGAAATGACTTTTAAAATTGAAAACGAAAATGATACAGAAATAATTGCTCAATACAAACTTAATGTTAATGGCAAACGAGTATTTACCATTAATAAATATAACTTAGAAAGTTAAAAAGTGCCTAAATAAGCACTTTTTACTTTTCTTAAATTATTTATATTTATTATTAAAGTTTTTAATGAAAAATATTAAGCAACATAATAAAGTTATAGTATATAAAATTAAAAAACCTAAACGCCATAATAAATCTATAGCACTATTATCAATAAGAATATCTAAATAATTATAGCCTATATCACGTACTAAATCAAAAGGGAGTTTTATTAGTACTAGAATTACAACTATATACAATAAATCAAAAATCATTTTATTTCTTATTTTAGAATCTTTATTTTTAAAAAGGCTGCCAAATGTCGTTAAAGTATCAGTGATATTATTAAATATATTTGAATTTAATTTTTTATAATCAATACCACGATTCATATAAATCTCTTTAGCTATTTCTTTAGCATGCATATTTTCATTTGCTTGAGAATATTTATCTATTTCTTTTTTTCTCTCTTCTTTTAATAAATATTTTAATTCTTTTTCTAATTTTTTAATTTCTTCTTTTTTCATATTCATCTACCTTATATGTATTATAACAAATTATAAAGATGAAAAAAAGAAAAATTTAATCAACTAATAAAAAAATAAACTCCTCAATTTTTTAAGGAGTTTATAAATTATTTTTTACTAATTACGATTAATCCTGCAAAGCCACCAATTAAAATGATAAAAATTCCTGCAATAATTACTAAATCATATTTACCTGTTTGTGTTTCACTATTTTCTTCTGGATAAATATCACAACTTACTGAACCATGTGGAACATTTAATTTACTAACATCAATATCATTTTCCTCAGCAATACTTGCTACAACATCTTTATATTTTTTATCACTTTGATAATCAATAATTTTTTCATATAATTTATCAAGATCATTAGCATTGGCTTGAAATTGATCACCAACTACAATAGTGGGAGTTCCTTCAATTTCTTCTCCAAAATGACTAACTACTTTTTCCATTAAAGATAAAGCTGTTTCATTTCCAGTTATCCATGGTGCACTATTTTCACCTTTTGTATAATCCGTTCCACACCATACTTCAATATTAATTAATTCAAAAGCATCGGGATTTTCTTCTAATTTTTCTTCAAAAAATTCAAAAGCCAATTCACATGCAGGACATCCATTTTTAGTAAACATATAAACTTTTACATCATTTTTAGCATAAGAATGTGGCAACATCATAATCATGGCTAAAACCGCCACTAAACATAAATAAATTTTTTTCATCATTTTTACCTCCTAAATATTATTTTTTACTGACTACTATTAAACCAATAAAGCCACCAATTAAAACAATAAAAATACTACCTATAATAATTAAATCTGTAACATTTGTTTTTTCTTCAACTTTTTTATATTTTTCAAGATCAATATCTAACTTATCGGCTTCTTCTTTAACCATGTCAACCTTTTCTTCTGAAGTGGCATCTTTAACTGCAAGGATAGCGTTATAAACTTGACTATCATCATTAGGGAAACCAACCGTAACATAATCACCTATGAAAATTGTTGGAGTATATATTTTTACTGTATCTAATTCATTTCTTTCCAATAATGAAATTAATAAATTATAAGCGTTTTGATCTTCAACGTTCCAGTTGCCATCATAAACTTCAATAATATATTGTTCAAAAAGGTCGGGGTATTCTTTTTCTAAATTATTAAAATAGTTAAAAGCGTATTCGCATCCTGAACATCCATTTTTACTAAATATATATACAGGCACTTTATCTTCTATAACTTCAGCTTCTACCTTAGCTAAAACTGGTGTAATTAATGTTAATGTTAATAAAAATGTAATTATACTCAATAATATTTTTTTCATTTATACCTCCTAAAATTCATTATAACAAAAAATAAGCTTATTTAAAAGTCACTTTTCTAGTGTTTTATAAATTTTCACAATTCTCACAATTATTTCTTTATCATCAATATCTATCTTATTAGTACTTATTAAAGTAGCTAAACCATTTGCATATAACCACACATGCATAAATAATTCTTTAGCTTCCGAAAATGTATAACCTTGTTTATTAACTAAATTAATAATAGCGCCTTGATTCCATTTTTCATTTAAAACATCATCTATACTTTTCCATTTTAGATTATTTGATAAAAATAAACTAATAAATAAGTTTTTATAATATTTAGCAAATTCTACATAAGCTACACATAATGTAACCAAAGCTTTTTTATTGTCAACACGGCTTGTAATAAATTCATCATATTCTTTATATATCTCTTTATATATATCCTCTTTTATTTCATCCATATTTTGATATATACGATATAAAGGCTTAGTCGAAATTTTTAATTCTTTAGCTAAATCTCTAGCATTAAGAGAATCCCAACCTTTTTTATTAATCATGACAACAGCTTTTTTAACTATGGTTTCTTTTTCTAATTTACAACTTGCTGGCATATCCTCACCCCTCTAGTAACTATTGTTACCATAATTATAATATCTTTATTTAAGCTTGTCAAATTTATTTTTTTTCCATCTATTTTATTACATTCACAAAGTGATTTTAGATTGACTTACTTTTCTTTTTATGGTAAGGTATTAACCGTTTATTAAAAGAGAGGGAATTTTATGAATTTTTATGATGCTTTAAATATATTTAATTTAAATAGCAATTACACAGAAGAAGAACTAAATAAAAAATATTATGCTTTAGCTAAACAATATCACCCAGATGCCTTAACTAATAAATCAACAGAGGAACAAGCTGCCGCTGCTGAACAATTTAAAAAAATAAATGAAGCCAAAGATATTTTAAGTAAAGCTTTAAAAGAAAGAAATTCATTTCAAAGTGGGCCAAATTACTCTAATTATACTAGTTCTCAAAGCGAAGCTAGCAAAAGTGCTTTAAAAGAACGTAAAAAAGAGGTCTTAAGTTTTATTGAAAAAAATAGAAATGCAAGCTATGAGGTAAGAGGACAATTTGCGGGAGATATCTATAAATTTCATATATTTGTAACTAAATACATAACCTATGTGACAAATGCTGAAAGCATAAGTCTAGTTGATAATTTATTTCTTGATTATAAAAAAGAATTAAAAGATTTTTATCATAAATTTAAAAACATTTATTTTAATAGACACCTTATACCTGAAAATTTTGATTTTGAAATTGATAATAGTGATATTAATTTATCATTAAATGAATTCTATGAAAAGTTAAAACAAATTAAAAAGGAAAGTATAAAAAATATTTATGTAAAAGAAATTGATGATATTATTTCTCCTTATAAATCTAATATATATTATGAAGATTTAAAAGATGAAATTGAAAAACTAAAAAACGAAACTATTAACAATATTTTAGATATTGATTTAAATCTTTATGATTATAAAACTGAAGAAAAATATTATTTAGATAAACTTAAAAAAGATATTGCAATATTATTTAAAAGAATATCCATTAATAAACCACTTTATTTAAATTTATTAAATTTAGTTAAGGAAAATTCTTTAAGTTTTTTAAATTTGAGGAAAATTGAAAATTTAATTACAGATTATTTATTTCCACTATATTATCAAGACTTATTAGATGAAATTAAACATTATTTAGAATTAATTGCATGTTATGACGAGGCTGATAAGATTAGAAATAATTTAGCAAATAAATACTATGATGCCTTAATTTGTTCAAATGATCCATATTATAAAGCTCAAATAACTAAACTTTATCATAAAATTAAGGATTTTCTTAATAAAGATCTTAAAATTAGTCTTGAAAGTCTTTCTCTTTTAAACTATATTGATTTTAATAATTATGAGGAAGCTGTAAGAATTTTTGATAAAGTAACAAATAATTTAATAACTCTTAAAAATGTTGAAATTTATATAGGTAATTTAACATCGACAGGAACACCAGCAATATATATTAAAATTGATAATGAAGAATATAAATTAATGCAAATTAATAATGAAACCGTTGTTTATGATTATGCCAATATTGATGATCCTAAAATATCTTTAGATACATTTATGGATAATGCTCAAGTCTTCTTTATTAAATTTGTATATGATAATGAGGAAATAGTTGGTCTTTATAGATTTAATAATATTATTCTTGGTTTACGTAATGGTCATTTAGAATTCTTTAGTAATATAGAAATAGCTGACATAGATATACCTGAGAAAAGTGCAGGAAAATATAGTAACAAGGATTATGTTAAAAGTTTACTTATTAATAACTATTATCAATATATTGAATTATGCAAAAAAGAAAATAAAATCTTAAATTTAAACAATTCTGAAAATGCTAATAATTTAGAAATTAAAAGAAATTAGTTTTTAAATTATTAAAAAGGGGGATTTTATAAATGGACTTTCAAGAAGCACTAAATTTATTTGAATTAAATAGTGATTACACAGAAGAAGATCTAAATAAAAAATATTATACTTTAGCCAAAAAATATCATCCGGATGCTTTGGCTAATAAATCAGTTGAAGAACAAGCATCATCGGCTGAACAATTTAAAAAAATAAATGCAGCCAAAGATATTTTAAGTAAAGCTTTAAAAGGCGAAAACTACCGAGCTGGAGGTTACTATAATTACACTAGTTATAATTATGATCCGAAAAAGAATTATGAAGATTTAAAAAAATATAAAGGAGAAATTCTAGATTTTATTGGGAAAAATTCCTATGTAAGTAGGGAAGTTAAAGATGAATATAGTAAAATTATATATGATTTTATAAACTTTGTTTCGGAATATAAAATGTTTATCACAAAAGAAGATGATAAAGATATAATAGATAATTTATATAATAGATATAAAATAAAGCTTAAAGATTGGTATCAAAAATTTAAAGAAGCTTTTTTTACTAAGTATAATATATTTTTAGAAGTTCCTTATAACATTGATATTAATTTAGCTATTAATGCATTTTATGAAAATTTAATAAAGTTCAAACATAATTATAATAATGTTATAGAAGAAATTGATGATATAATATATCCTTTTAAACAATATGCTTATTATGATGAGATTAAAGACGAAATTGAAAAATTAAGAAAAAAAACAATTATTGACGTTTGTGATAACTATAATAAAAAACATTATTGTTATCAAAATTTAAAAGATGGTATTAAAAATTTATTTGAATTTTATTCTAGTAATAAACCATTATATTTAGAGTTAGAAAAAATAATAAATAAAAATAACTTACCTTTCCAAGCACAACTTCAAAAACTTAAAGGAAACATTTATAAGCCAATATTTCAACTTTATTATATGAATTTAAAGTTAGAAGTTAATCGTTTAGGAGGTATACTTAATCATTACGGTGAAATAAGGGAAATTGAAAATAATCTAACTATTAAATATAATGACGCTATAAAAAATATAAAAGATAAAATGCATAGAGATATGATAGGTTACTTATACAATAAGATAATTAATTTTTTAGGAAGCAAAATTGAGACAAGTTTTGAAAGCCTTCAACTACTTAATAAAATTAATTTTGTTAATTTTGAAGAAGATTTAAATATTTATGAAAGTGTTGATAATTTTTTAATTACTGATAAAAAAGTTGAAATTTATTTAAGAACAAATAGCACCGATACAGTAGCGGACAAACATATTAAAATTGCTGATGAAGAATATGATATGTTATCTATTAATGGTGAAAAAGTAATTAATGAAATTTATAATAATGTAGATAATAGCGTTATTTCTTTAGATGAATTCATGAATCTTGCCAGTGAATTTTTTGTAACATTTGATTGGAATGGTGAACATTGTATTGGCCTTTACCGTGTTAGTGGATTAGTCTTATGTATTTATAAAGGTCATTTAGAATTTTTAAATGGTGTTATGATAGCAAATATCGAATTTCCTGAAGAAAAAGAATTTAGTAAACTAAGATGGAAAAAATTTATTAAAAGTTTGATTATTAATGCTTGCTATAGCGATATTGAAAAATTTAAAGAAAATAATAAGGAAAAGAAAATTACAAGATAAAAAAAGCTGACTATTTTGATAATCAGCTTTTTTATTTATTTTTAGTTAATGTTCTATTCAGAGATTTTTCTTGCTCTACTTCTTCTCTAATGCCCACAACAGGAATGGCAATTCCTTGAGTATCATACTCATAATATGCATGGTATCTTCCTGGGGTATATTGAGACTTTTGTAAATAAAAACTATTTTCTTCGCTTGTACCGATGGTTAAATGCTGAGGCCTATATTTAAGTTTACTATAATCGATATTTGGTCGTTCAATTTTTTTATTTTCCATAAAACCTCCTACTTATCTCTAATTGTAGCATTATATTTATGACATATATTATCAATAATTTTATTAAATACTTCCATTACTTCTTCTTCGGTTAAAGTTCTCGTTTTATCTTCAAATGTTAAGTTATAAGCAATTGATTTTTTGCCTTCATCTATTTTATCACCAGTATAGACATCAAAGATTTTAACGTTTGTTAAAAGTTTTCCACCACAAGTTTTAATATCTTTAACTAAATCTAAAGCTTGTATAGATTTATCTACTACAAAGGCAACATCTTTTTCAATTGTTGGATATTTATTAAGTTCAGTATATTTAATATCACTTGTTTTATGAGTAAATAGACTAGTTAAAGATAGTTCACAAACATAAACATCTTCTTTAGTAACATTTGGGTGTAATTTACCAAAATATCCAATAGGTGTACCATCAACAATGATTTCACTATTAATTTTAGGATGAATTTCTTTAGGTAAATTGTCACTTAGTTTTAAAGAATAGCGATTAGATAATCCTAAATATTCAAGTAAATTTTCAACTACCCCTTTAATTAAATAGAAGTCAGTTTCATAATTTAAACTATTCCAAGTATTAGATAAATATTTACCCGTCATTACAAATGCTAATTTAGTATCTTCTATATATTCACTTTCTACTTCACTATAAACATTAGCTATTTCATATAAATAAATATCTTTATTCTTTTTATTTAAATTATAGTTAACAACTTCCATTATAGAATTTAGTAAACTTTGTCTTATTACACTTCTTTCTTTTAACATTGGTTTTAAAAGTTTAATTGAAGGATTAAAGTTATAATTATATTTATTAATATCTTCTTCACTAATTAAAGTATATGTTCTTATTTCATTAAAGCCTAAAGTACGCATTCTTTTAGAAACAATTTTTCTAAATTTAATATTATCGCGATATACACCTTTTTTAGTTCTAATTAAAGGGAGCGTTGGTACAATATTATCATAGCCCATTAATCTTCCTACTTCTTCAATTATATCTTCTTTTTGAGGATAAATATCTTGTCTTCTATTAGGAACAACTACTTCATATTCACTATTTTCCTCATGATATGTAAAACCTAAATTGGTAAGAGTAACTTTAACATCATTATCTTCTACTTTCATACCTAGAATAGAATTAAAATCTTTTAAAGTAACTTTGATAACTTTAGGTGTTTTATCAACTTTATCATAAGAAATACTACCTTTAACAATTTTAGCATCGGCATATTTTTCTAGTAAATGGCAAGCTCTTTTTAAAGCAAGTAAACAGTATTCATAATTAAGAGGTTTTTCAAACCGAAGACTTGCCTCACTACGAAGGCCTAATCTAATTGAAGTATATCTTATATTATAGGGATTAAACATTGCTGATTCAATTAAAATATTTTTAGTACTCTCGGTTATACCTGAATTAAGGCCACCCATAACACCAGCGACACACAAAGGAGTATTGCCATCAGTAATTAAAATATCATCTTTAATTAAATTTCTTTCTTCTTTATCTAAAGTAATTATTTTTTCGCCATCTTTAGCCATTCTAACAACTATTTTATCCCCAACAACATCTTTATCAAAAAAGTGAAGAGGTTGACCATATTCAAGCATAACATAGTTAGATATATCGACAACATTATTAATACTTCTTACTCCCGCAACTTCAAGACGATGTTTAATAAATTCAGGAGATTCTTTGATTTTAACATCTTTAGCAATCATTAAATTATACATATAAACATTTGGAGTTTCTACCTCTAAAGATACTTGATCATTAATATTTTCATCTATTTCTTTAAAACTTACATCCGGCATTGTTACTTGTTTTTTAAGGACTGCCGCTACTTCATAAGCAAAAGGAATATGATTATTACAATCAGTACGATTGGGATTTAAATCAAGTTCATAAGTGGTATCGGATACTCCTAAAAAGTCTAGAGCATTTTCACCAATTGGAGCATTACTAGAAAGTTCACAAATACCTTTACTATAAGTTTCTTCCGTTTTTTCTTCTAAACCAAGTTCAAATAAAGCACAAAGCATACCATTTGACTCAACTCCCCGGATAGTGCTTTTTTTAATTTCAAATGTTTTATCGCCATCAGGAAGATTACATCCCGGAAGTGCAACAATTACTTTAATCCCTTCTCGAACGTTCGGAGCACCACAGACAATTTGTAAAGTTTCTTTACCCACATTTACCTTACATACATGTAAGTGGTCACTATCAGGATGATCTATACACTCTAAAACTTCACCAACAACTAAATTATCAATCTTAGTTGTTGTTACTTTTTCAACATTAATACCTGATCTAGTAATTTTATTTGCTAAAGATACTTTATCTTCATCTTTAACTGGAACATAATCATTGATCCAATTTAAACTAATTGCCATTTTAATACTCCCTTCTATCAAACTCTTTTAAAGTTCTTATATCATGATTAACATAGAATGTTCTTATGTCATTAATCCCATATTTAAGCATTGCTAGTCTTTCAAGGCCAAAGCCAAAAGCAAAGCCATTCCAAACACTAGGATCATAGCCACAATTTTTAAGAACTATTGGATTTACCATCCCAGCGCCCCCAACAGTAATCCAACCAGTACCCTTGCAAAGACTACAGCCCTTACCATTACAATTAAAACAACTAATATCCATTTCGACACTAGGTTCGGTAAAAGGATAGAATGATGGCCTAAATCTAGTTTCTCTAGATTTACCAAATAACATTTTGGCAACTGCCTCAAAAGTTCCTTTTAAATCCCCTAAAGTAATATCTTTATCAACAAGTAATCCTTCCATTTGGGTAAATTCATGAGAATGGGTAGCATCATCTTCATCTCTTCTATAAGTTTTACCAGGGCAAATGATTCTTATTGGTTCACTTCCCCCACATCTAAGCATTTCTCTTACTTGTACGGGACTAGTTTGACTTCGAAGTAAATATTCATCCCCCTTTATATAAAAGGTATCTTGGGCATCTCTTGCAGGATGACCTTTAGGTAAATTTAAAAGTTCAAAATTATATAAATCCTTTTCTACTTCTGGTCCTTCAACAACATCATAACCCATACTCATTAAAAGACCTTCTAAACTTTCAATAATTCTTTCTAATGGATGTGCACTTCCTACTTCTATTTTCGTACCTGGAAGACTTACATCAATTGCTTCCTTATTTAATTTTTCATTAACTAATTTTTCTTCTAAATCTTTACTTATCTTCTCATAATTTTCATTAAAAATATTTTTAAGTTCATTAACATTCATTCCAAATTCTTTTTTAGATTCATTAGGTACATCTTTAATCTTACTACTAAGTTCAGTTATAGAGCCATTTTTCCCCATGTATTGTTGCTTAAGAGTATCTAGCATTTCTTTAGTATTAATATCATTAAATACTGTTTCTAATTCTTTTTTAATTTTATTTATTTCTTCATTATACATAAATTATCTCCTTTTAAATAAAAAATTTCATAAATAAACTAGGTAAAGGACGAGATTCCCGCGGTACCACCTTTATTTATGAAATTATTCATACACTTTAATTCGTAATGTGAATTATTCAACAACATTCATTAATTGAAATTCAATTTATTATTTATCTATAAATATTTGCACCAATTATATTTATTCTCTAAATTAGAAATAATAAATTTACTTATATTAAATCTTCATGTTTTTTAGATTAATAATTTTCAGCTTTTCTTTCAAAGAAACTTTGAGCATGTTTACATACTGGGCATACTTCTGGAGCTTTTTTACCAATTACTATATGTCCACAGTTACGGCAGATCCAAATACGATCATCTTCGCTTGAGAATACTAAACCTTCATCAATATTAGAAATTAATTTTCTATATCTTTCTTCATGTTCTTTTTCAATCTTACCAACACTTTCAAATAGATAAGCAATATGATCAAAACCTTCTTCTTTGGCTACTTTCGCAAATTCAGCGTACATATCTGTCCATTCATAATTTTCCCCAGCTGCAGCATCTTCTAAGTTAGTATGCGTATCAGGAACATCACCACCATGTAATTCTTTAAACCATAATTTAGCATGTTCTTTTTCATTATTAGCAGTTTCTTCAAAAATAGCAGCAATTTGTTCATAACCATCTTTTCTTGCTTTACTAGCATAATAAGTATACTTATTTCTTGCTTGACTTTCACCAGCAAAGGCTGCCATTAAGTTAGCCTCAGTCTTTGAACCTTTAAGTTCCATTTATAACACTTCCTTTTTCTAACAAAGATTATAAAGCATATCTTAAAAAAAGTAAAGAACATTACTTTTTATGATGTAGTAAACTAGATGTGGGAAAATAAATTTTTTCTAAAATAAAAGAGAAAACACTCAAAATTTTAAAAACAGTT
>CANRLB010000024.1 GCA_947631365.1 uncultured Bacilli bacterium
TTTAGAAATAGGAAGAAGTATAGCATCATCTTGTGGTTATTATTTAACAAGGGTCGTTGATTTAAAAAGTAATCAAAATGGTAATTTTGCGATATTAGATGGCGGCATTAATCATTTAGTATATTATGGTCAAATGATGGCCATGAAAATACCTTATTTTGATTTAATAAGTAGTAAAGATTGTAGTGAAAAGAAAGTATATAATTTATGTGGCTCGCTTTGTACTATTAATGATATTTTAGTTAAAAATATTGAATTAAATGAATTAAAAATTGGTGATACATTTATCTTTAAAAATGTGGGAGCATACTCAGTAACGGAAGGAATATCTTTGTTCTTAAGTCGTGATTTACCCAAAGTTATTTTATATAAAAATAATAAATGTTATTTAGTAAGAGATACATATAAAACAAGTAATTTAAATTTTCCAAATGTAGTAGAGGAGTAGTGATAAGATGGAAAAGTTAATAGAAATTTTAGAGGAATTAAATCCTGATGTTGATTATGAAAATTGTGAGAATTTAGTTGATGGGAGATATTTAGATTCTCTAACTATTTTATCTTTAATTAGTGAAATTGAAGATAATTTTGGGGTAGTTATCCCAACAGTTGAGATTATTCCTGATAATTTTAATTCTGCTAAAAAAATATGGGCTTTAATAACTAAATTAGAAGAGGAATAATAATGTCTTACTTCGATGTTATTTACTTTCTAGCATTTTTACCTGGGGTAATTATCATATATAATCTTTTACCTAAAAAGATAAAACCTTTTATCTTGCTTTTAGCAAGCTTTGCTTTTTTCTTCACCTATAGTAAATGGTTAATTATTTTTATCCTTTTATCATCCCTATCCATTTATTTAGCTGGATTAACAATGCAAAAAATAGATAGTGAAAAAAAAGAAGCTATTAAAGATTTAGAAATAGATGAAAAAAAGATTATTAAAGCTAAATATTTAAATAAGAAAAAAATTGTTTTAATAATAACCGCTTTATTTAATGTTGCTTTCTTATTTTATTTTAAATATTTAGGATTTTTTAAAGGTATTATCAATAGTATACTAAAATTATTTAATATTAATGGTAGTTTAAAAATTATTCATCATTTAGCTCCGATAGGTATTTCTTTTTATACTTTAAGTGCAATTTCTTATTTAATAGATGTCTATCATGAAAAATATGAATGTGAAAATAATTATTTTAAAATCCTTCTTTATTTAGTATTCTTTCCAACTTTAGTTGAAGGACCAATCACAAGATATAATGAAGTAAGAGATACATTATTTGCGGGAAATAAAACAACATATAAGAGTTTTTGCTTTGGTTATCAAAGGATTTTATATGGTTTATTTAAAAAAATTGTTATTGCTGATCGTTTAAATATTTTTGTTAAAATTATCTTTACTGATTATATGCATTTTTCAGGACCAATAATTTTTTTAGGGGCTATTTTCTATACCATCCTACTTTATATGGAATTTTCCGGAACAATGGATATAGTTATTGGAAGTGCTGAGATATTTGGTATTATTATTCCCGAAAACTTTAAACAACCTTTCTTTTCTAAAAATATTTCCGAATTTTGGAGTAGATGGCATATAACCTTAGGATTATGGTTTAAAGATTATATTTTTTATCCCGTCTCTTTATCTAAAGGAGTAAAAAAAATAACTAGTAAAATTAAAGAATTATTTGGCCCAAGAACATCTTCTTTATTTATGGGAGCCATTGCTTTATTTGCCGTTTGGTCTTTAAATGGTTTATGGCATGGTGCAGGTTATCAATTTTTATTTTTTGGTTATTACCATTTTATCTTAATTTTATTAGGTAATATCTTTGAACCATTAATTATTAAGATATGTCATAAATTAAAAATAAATAGAGAAAATATTCTTTATAAATTAATGCGTATTATTAAAACTTGTCTTTTAATTTTTATTGGTGAATTATTCTTTAGAGCTAATAATTTAACTAGTGGTATAGAGATGATGAAAAGAATAATAACTAATTTTACATTTAAAGGTTTTAATCATTCTGTCTTAACTCTTGGTTTAGATATTAAAGATTATATAATTATTACTCTTTCTTTAATCTTTATTTTAGTTATTAGCATCTTAAAAGAAAAAAATATTGAAGTAAGAGAAAGTTTAAGTAAAAAACATATTGTTATTAGATGGGCTTGCTACTACGCTTTAATTCTTAGTATAATTGTTTTTGGAGCTTATGGGGAAGGGTATGTCCCAGTTGAACCCATTTATGCCGATTTTTAGGTGATGTATGAAGAATGTATTTAAAAGTATAATGTTTATGATTATTTTATTTTTTCTAATAATTATAATAACGTATTTTTTATTACCCCGTGATAGTGTTCGTAAGTATGGTATTATTAAAACTTCTGTTTATGAAATTTTAGGAGAAAAGGAAGATTCTATTGATGCGGTAGTTATTGGTGATAGTCTAATTTATTCTGGTATATCCCCAATGGAAATATGGCATAATTTTGGTATTACTGTTTTTGATTTAGCTAAAAGTGCGGAATTAATAAGTAGTTCTTATAAAAATTTTGAAATGGCTATAAAAAGTCAACATCCTAAGTTAATCTTCTTTGAAGGAAATGTTTTATATCGTGAAAGCAAAAATAAACCATGGTTTTATGTCTGGGAAGAATTATATAAAACTTATTTTCCTATTACGAAATATCATAATAATTGGAAAAAATATTTATTTACAAATTTAAATGATTCTATGAATTATAGCAAAATTAATATTTATAAAGGATTTAAATATATTACTAAATCCAAACCAGGTAAAAAACTAGATTATATGAAAGAAAAAGAAAAGATTGAAGTACCAAAAGAAAATCAAGAATATTTCCATAAAATATATGAATTATGTCAAAAAAATAATGTTAAATTAGTATTAATTAGTACACCTAATATGAAAAGTTGGAATTATGGTAAATATTTAGGAACAAAAGATTTAGCTTTAAAATATAATCTAGAATATATAGATTTAAATATTAATAATCCTTTAAATATTGATTGGAAGACAGAGTCAAGAGATGCTGGGAGTCATTTAAATTATAAAGGAGCTTTAAAATTATCTCAATTTATTGGTAAGTATTTAAAAGAAACTAATTTATTTACTGATAAAAGAGAAGATAGTAATTATGCTTCATGGAATGAAGCTTATGATATTTATAAAGAAGGATTAAAATAATAGCTATTAATTTTTCATTTATAATAGTATAATATATATGAGGTATGAAAATGAAAAAAGAAAAAAGAAAATTTGATTTAAGTAAATTAACTACTCCATTATTAATAATAATTATTATCTTATTAGTAATATCTATAGTATTATTATTAATTAAGGATAATCGCCAAAAATATGATAATGATAATTATTATCCAAGTAATATTAAAGATAATAATACTTATGATCCCGATAAGGTAAAAATATCCATGCAAAAAGCTTTAGAAATAGCTTTAAATGATTTAAAGCTAAAAGAAAAAGATGTTTATGATGTTGATATTGAACTTGATAATAAATATAATAACACAGTTTATGAAATATCATTTAATTATAATATGCATGAGTATGAATATTATATTGATGCTACAAATGGAGATATTATTCATTCTTTTAAGGAATTAGATTTTTAAAATAAAAAAGCGATAATCGCTTTTTTTATATTTTTAAACTTCTAATTACTAAATCAATACCATCTTTTTTCTCATAACATTTTTCATTAAGACTATAAAATCTAGAAGGTAATTTATAAACAACAGGACAGAATTCTCTTAATAAAGAGGCATTGTTAGAATACATTATTTCACCTTCATTAGGATAACCAATATACACTGGTGCATTATTAGCAATAATTAACAACCGATTAGTAAGGTAATTATAAGAAAAACAACTAAAATCAATATTTATTTCTAAAGCTCTTAAAACATTATTTCTATCATCTATTGATAATATTTTTAATAATTCACAAGCATTTGAGGCTTTAAGATCGGGAACTAATTGTTTTAATTTTTCAAAATCAAAGTCAGTTATTGTCCAACAATAATTATAATAAATTGTTGGTTCATAAATATTATTGTTCTTAATATCTTCAGTAGGAACATTTTTAGCAAAGATAATTCCATCTTCAAAAATCATTCTTGCTTGTTCATCATTCATGGAATATTTATGCATTTTGTCATTAATATCTTCCCAAGTTATATCATGACCTTTATATACTAAATAAGTACCATTGTTTACGTATCCATCAAAAGAGGTAATTGGTTGATATTCTTCTTTATTTAATTGTTCATTTAGAGGAATAGTGTCTAATTCTTTTTCATCAAAATTTGGAACCATTTCTTTTAATTTAGCAAGTAATTCACAATTAAATTTTTGATAAATTCTATCTAATCTATAATTTGCATTTCTTACATAACTACCAAATTCTGGATATTTATCCATTAAAGCTTTTATTTGATAAAATAGCTTTTGCCCTTTTTCTACTACATTTAGTAATAAACTATCAATATAATCTTCAATTTCTTTTACTTTCTTAGCACCATATACTTTACTATTAAAGCCATATTTTTCATCAACTTTCTTTTTACTTTCATCAATTAAAGAACCACCAACAATAAAAAATGAACCAAAACTTTCTCTAAAATATGCCTTCATTTTATTATCCCAAATGGTATTAACATCTATTTCAAAATTTTTATTAGCAGATTCTTTAGCATAAAAACTTAAAAATTTATAAAATCTTTCTCTAAAATGTCTATTGCTAATTTTTCCGTCAATATAATAAGCTTCGCATTCTTTTATAATATCTTTTTTAGCTTTTTCTAAAACTTCGTCATAATTTACATGATAAGAACTTTTGTTATATTTATTAAGATAATCACGCCAGTGTTCAAATAAACTAGAAATTTTATCGTCAAATTCTGTTTGAAACATTTTAGTATTTTCATTAATTATTTGCATAACTTTTTGATAAAAATCTTTCACACTTATGTAAGAACGATAAAAAGCATTCGCTGGATTTAGAGAAGTAAAATTAATATTTTGCCAAAAAATTTGTTTAAAAACTGTTTCAGAATTCCAAGTTGCAATATTATGGTCTTTTAAAATAGCTATAATTATTTCTTTATAACATTTTTCAACATAGTTATTAAATTCGTCATAATCATTAATAAAACTAGTTAAATCGCTAAATTCTTTAAAAGTAGGATGAGCATTTTTAAATTCTTCAGCTTTGGCTTTTAATTTATCAGTATAAGTTTTTAAATAATCAGGATAACTATTAAAAATAGATATTTGAGAGTCTAAAGTAAATTCATTATCAGAGACGTTTAGAAAAACATCTAAACTTTGATAGATTTCAGCAACATATTCCTTTGCTTCTTCTATTTTTGTAGAAATGTATTGTAGTTTTTCTTTTTTATTTCTTTGCGATAAAAGAGTAAATTCACTACTATCATCAATCATACTATATAATTTATTTTCTATTAAAAATTTATAAGCCTCTAATATATCCCTATTTTTTCCATTATGTTTAGCATAAAATTCAATGGTGGCAGGACTTAATTTTTCATAAGCATTTCTAAGATCATCATAAGTAAAACCTTCATCTAATTCTAATATAGTCATTGCTTGTTCTTTAGTCATATTATCACCTACTTAGGCTTTATCTTAACATATTGATTATTTATTGTAAATAGGAAAACATTTAAATAGATAATATAAATATCTATGTTATAATTATAAAAAGGTGATTAGATAATGAAAAAGAAACAAATAATTATTGTAAGTTTACTAACTGCATTTATTTTTATAGCTTTATTTATTTTTATATTTAAAAATAATCGTGTGAATTCTAAATTTAATACAGATTATGTTTCTTTGATTATGCAAAAAAGTGATTTTGATGAAGGATTTTTAAAATGGGTTAGTAAAGAATATGCTGATGTTTTAGCTTCCGTTTCTTATGCTATCCTTAATAATAATTATAATGATTCTATTTGGCATGATTTAACTGGCAACTCTTTAACTGTTTTAAATGATTTATATCATAAAAGTTATGATAATAATGAGGGAGTTTCTTATATCAAAGGTAATAAAGATTATGTTGAGATTGGTTTTACTGGCGATATTTCTTTAGCGGATAATTGGGAGATAATGCCTAAATATCAAAGTAGTGGTGGAATTAATGGCATTTTATCAGAAGATATTTTAGGCTTTATGAATAATGAAGATTATTTAATTGTTAATAATGAATTTTCTTTTAGTAACAGGGGTACTCCTTTAAAGAGTAAAAGATGGACTTTTAGGGCTAATCCAGAAAACGTGAGTATTTATAAAGAAATGGGAGTTGATATGGTAACTCTTGGTAATAATCATGTATATGATTATGGGAATGATGCTTTTTTAGATACCCTAAGTACTTTAAAAAATGCTCAAATTCCTTATATTGGAGCAGGAGAAAATATAAATGAAGCAAGTAAAGCGCATTATTTAATTATTAATGGTTATAAAATTGCTTTTTTAAACGCAACGAGAGCAGAAAAATATATTTTAACGCCAGGGGCTAATGAAAGTGATCCCGGTGTCTTTAGATGTTATGATCCAGCTAATTTAGTTAGTAGAATTAAGGAAGAAAAAAAGATAAGTGATTATGTGGTAGTCCTTCTTCACTGGGGTAAAGAAGAATCCCATAATTTAGAAGAGGCACAAAAAGAAACCGGTAAATTATATATTGACAGTGGGGCTGATTTAATTGTAGGTTCTCATGCTCATGTTTTACAAGGATCTGAATTTTATCAAGATAAATTAATCATGTATAATTTAGGTGATTTTATATTCAGTAATGATCAAACAGAAACAGGTATTTTTTCATGGCGGCTTAAAAATGATGGTACTAGTGAATATTATTTTTTACCTAGTTTACAAAAAAATTGTTATACTTCAATATTAAAAGGTAATGATGCCAATAATTTATATAGTAAGATGACTTCATGGAGTGTTAATGCTTTATTTAATATAGATGGTAGCATTACAAAAAAAGCTTAAAAATTGCTATGTCAAATAAATTTGATAGCAATTTTTTTCTATTTAAGATACATTGGAAGAGGAAAGGAGTAAAAAATGAATCTGGGTAAAAAAATAATTGAATTAAGAAAGGAAAATAAGATGTCACAAGAAGACTTAGCTGAAGTATTAAATGTTACGAGGCAAACTATTTCTAATTGGGAAAATGGCAAAAATTATCCAGATATTGGAACACTTATATTATTAAGTGATAAATTTCATATTTCCTTAGATATCTTATTAAAAGGTGATAATAAAATGATTAATAGTATTGATAATAAAGTTCATCATCATCATATTTTTAAAATAGCCATCGTCTCTTTAATTATAATTTTAATAATTGGTATCTCTTCTTTTTTAATTATTAATAAGGCTCGAAGTTTAGAAATAAAAAAGAAAGATGAAGAGATAAAAGAATTAAAAAGTTTAATAAATTTGGATGCGGGTTATGCTATAATAAGTATTAATAAAAAAGATTTAACAAAAGATATTAAAATGCTTGAAGATGATATTTCCTATGTTGATGTAATTCTTTCAGAAAATGATACTGTATTAATGCAAAAAATTAAAGTTTTGGGCCTAAGAAATAATAATAATGAAAAGCCTTTAACTGAAAATGAAGATTATTATATTCTTTTAGAAGTTAAAGAGAGTGTAGATAACAATCCTAATTATTATTTATGTCTTAAAATATTAGATTTACTAAAAATTGATTATTATTTAGTTGAAAACACTAGTGGCAAAGAATATATTAATACTGATGAAATGAATAAACTAAACGAATTAATTAAATTTTAAAAATATGCTATACTTATATATAGGATGGTGAAAAATTTTGAGAAAAAATATTAAAACAACGGAAGCTATATTTCCAATGCCAGTATTACTTATTAGCACTTATAATGAAGATGATAGTGTTAATGTCATGAATGCTGCTTGGGGAATGATGGTTGAAAGAAATATCATTATGTTAAATTTAAGTGAAAATCATAAAACGGTTGAAAATATTAAAAAACGTCATGCTTTTACAGTAAGTATAGCTGATTCTTCCCATGTAGTTGAGGCCGATTATTTTGGTGTTGTCTCTGGTAACGAAGTAAATGATAAACTTAAGAATACTAATTTAACGAGTTCTAAATCATCTTTAGTAGAGGCCCCGATTATTAATGAACTTCCTATTTGTATGGAATGTGATTTTATTGAGTACCAAGATAGTGAGTTTGGTGGAGGTGTCGTTGGTAAAATAGTCAATGTAAGTGCCAATGAAGAAGTAATGACTAATGATAATATCGATATTACTAAACTTCACGCTATTGCCTTTGACCCCTTTACGCATGGTTATTATGAAGTAGAAAAAAGAGTAGGCAATGCTTTTAAAGATGGTTTTAATTTAAAAAAATAGTATAAGAAATACTAAATAAGACATCATAATTCTAGGTGTAAATATGAATTATGATGTTTTTTATGAGATATTAAATTATCAAAAATTAGAAAAAAGATTATATAATATTTTAAATAATAAACAAAATAAATTTAAAGTAATAAAGCATAATCCCATTGGTTATACATCTTGTAATTTTCCTATTGAACACTTTAGTATTGGCTATGGTAGTAAGCATATTATTTATTTTGCTGGTGTTCATGGTAACGAAATAATCGGGGTAGATTTTATAACTACGCTTATGCATAATCTTGCTTTAGGTAAAGAAGATTTTAAAGATTTTAAAGAAGATGAGTATACCATTCATTTTCTTCCTTTAATAAATCCCGAAGGCTTTTATACGACAACTTATGCTATAACTAGTATTACTGATTCTTTTAATAGCGAAGAATTAAAGGACTTTTGTTATAAATATTTTATTGCTTATAAAAATGATGACATACTAATAAAAAATATGAATGATTTAATTAAAGATATTTGTAAAAGAGTTGATGTTTTAGATCATAGTGAAGATATTATTAATAATTTTTGGCATTACTTTCGTAACTATGAAGTAATAAATAAAAATAATATTATCAATTTTTTTAAATTATATGAAGTAGATAAAGAAAATTTAGAATCTTTTTTAGATGAATTAATTTTGCAATACTTTAAATCTTCATTAATTATATTATCTAAAGAACATCAAAATATTTTTAAAAATATTACTTTAGATGTTATACCAATAATAAATGATCATCATCAACTATTAAAAGAAAAATTATTAGATATTTATAAAAATAAAGAATTTCCTTTAAGTACTTTAGCTAATTTTTATGCTAATAGTAATGGAGTTAATTTAAATGATAATAATCCCTATTATTATGAAATATTTAAAAATAGATTAACGAAAGAAGAAATATATGCTAAAGGTAGAGAAAATAATATTTTAATATCTATAAAAAGCCCAATTGGGATGCCTAATTATGATATGCATAAACCATTTATTTATGAAGGAGAAAATATTGCTTTATTAGATTTTTTAGATAGTTTAAAAAATAACTATTATTTATCTTTTAATTGTCATGGTACGGGAGGGTTATTATATACTTATCCCATATATAATGAAGAATTTGATAATGAAACAATTGCTTTAAAATATGTTAGTAAAATAAACGAAGTCTATAAAAATATTTTAAATGAAAATATCACATATAACATCATGCCTAAAGGGAAATTAATTACCGGCATGGGTGATGTTTTAAGAGAAAAATATCCTCGGGCTTATTTATTAGAACTATCCAAGATGGGTGGAAACCCGCTAGGTCCTTATGGCGATCTAACTAATTATAAATTAACAATGATTGCTAATATGGCATCTTTAATGAATATTTTATAATCTTGCAATTTATTAATTGCTAGCATATAATTTAAATAGTGATAGTTATGGATTTAGAAAAAGAGTTAATAAGTGATGAACGCTTTCAATATAAATGCTTTGATGAATTAAAAAGATTAATACATGAAGATAAAAACTTTTATCAAACTTTATTAAATGGTATTAAAGCCGAAAAAGTTCTAGGCTTCCCGGAAGATTTATGGGAAAAAATAAATAAACAAAATATTAGAGGTATAGATAATTTTGAAACAGTTTTTAAAGAAGGTGCTAATATAGGTTACTGTACAGTTGCAGCTAAACAACTTAGTTATTCATTTTCAAATTGTTATCTTTGTGGTGGTGTATTACCTATTTTAAAAGGAACAAGAAATTGTCCTGATGGCAGTCATACATGGATTTTAGTTAATAATAAAATAATTGATACTACATTAATGCTCATTATAAGTGAAGATTATGCTAATAAATTAGGGTATATTGAAGAAAATAGATATGATCCAAGTATTGATCCTATATATAATGCTAGTAAAGAATTTACTAATGATTCTAATTTGAAAAGAAAATAATTATGGCAAGAAGAAAACAAAGTTCTAAAAGTTTAATAATTACCTTAATATTAATTTTATTAATTGCGGTTTATTATAATTTTGAAAGTGAAATAAAAACTTTTATTTATAAAAATTTTTTTCATTATCCAACTTATAATATTGGTGATATTCCTGAATATAATGGCGAAGATTATTTATATATTAATGATAATAACCCAACGTTTAGTGAAGAGGAAATTAATACTAATTCATTTGAAAATTATAGTAAACTTGATTTTTTAGGTAGATGTGGAGTTGCTTTTGCTAATATTTCTTTTGATTTAATGCCCGATGAAGATAGAGAAGATATTAGTAGTGTTAATCCCACTGGCTTTATTCAAGAATCATATGAAAATGTTGATGGTAAATATTTATATAATCGTTGTCATTTAATTGGATTTCAATTAACTGGTGAAAATGATAATCCTAAAAATTTAATTACATGTACAAGTCACATGAATAAAGAAGTCATGACTATTTTTGAAAATAAAGTTGCTAAATATATTAAAGAAACACATAATCATGTTTTATATCGGGTAACTCCAATCTATAAAGAAGCTAATTTAGTAGCAAGTGGAGTGCAAATGGAAGCTTTATCTGTTGAAGATAATGGTAAAGGAATTAAATTTAATGTATATATTTATAATATTCAAGATGGAATATATATTAACTATGCTAATGGTGAAAGCGCTAAAACTTAATTAATAATTGTATAAAAAATAATATTATGCTAAAATATAAATAGGAAGACGCTGATAAGCGTTACCTAATTTGGTGTACTAACCTCTAGGGGTTAGTTTTTAATTTCTAGTATTAGCAAGGCTAGTGCTAAAATTAAAACAATAAGTAATAAAAATGCCTCGCGGCTTTTATTAGTCATTGGCACCACCACCTTTCTATCCAAAACCCCTGAACTAAGTCAAAAGACTTTAAATAAAAAAGTTTAGGTAACACATTTCTACATCTTCCTAAGTTTCTATTTAACCAATAAAAATAATTTTTGTAAATAAAATTTTTTAATAAATTTTAAGAAAATAGCAATTTGCTTGCGAATTCTCTAGAGATTTGGTAAGTAAATTAATTGTATATAAAAAATAAATATGCTAATATTATAAATAGGAAGACGCAAATAAGCGTTACCTAGGGTATAGCTAGCTCATTTGAGTTAGCTTTTTATTGTTTTAATAATTTATTTCATATTATTTTCACATAAAAGGATTAATATAAAATCAATATTGAAATATAATTAAATTACTGATAAAATTTATTAGCGAAAGGTGTGTTTTAGTAATGTTAAAATTATTAAGCAATTTAGGTAAAAAACAATTTTTTTATGCATTAATATGTGTCATTTTCATTTCAATTAACGTTTTTTTAGAATTGAAGATACCAGATTATATGTCCAAAATAACTATTTTAGTTCAAACTGAAGGTAGTACAATGTCTTCAATTTTAAAAGAAGGCGGTTATATGTTATTATGTGCTTTTGGTTCATTAATAGCTAGTTTTGTAGTTGGTTATTTTGCTGCCACCGTTGCGGCTTATTTTGGTAAAATAACTAGATTTAATATTTTTTCTAAAGTTTCATCTTTTGGAACAGAGGAAATGAAAAAGTTTCAAACTAGTTCTTTAATTACAAGAACCACTAATGATGTTACGCAAGTTCAAATGTTGATAGCTATGGGACTTCAAGCAATTATTAAAGCTCCCATTATGGCAACATGGGCAGTATTGAAAATCCTTGGTAAAAATTTAATTTGGAGTTTAGCTACCTTTATTGGAGTTGTAATATTGCTTTTAACAATTATTATTTTAATGTTTAGAGTATTTCCTAAATTTAAATTAGTTCAAAAATTAACAGATAATTTAAATCGTATCACAAGAGAAAATTTAATAGGTATTAGAGTTATTAGAGCTTTTAATGCTGAAGATTATCAACAAAAGAAATTTGAAAGTGCTAATGAAGAGTTAAAGAATTTACAATTATTTAATCAAAAAAATATGGGATTACTTAATCCTGTTATGTCTTTAGTTATGAATGGTTTGTCACTATCTATTTATTTAATTGGAGTTGTTTTAATTAATAAAGCTAATATGATGGACAAAATATCTCTTTTTGGCGATATGGTAGTTTTCTCATCATATGCTATGCAAGTTTTAATGTCATTTATGATGTTAATTATGATTTTTATGATTTATCCAAGGGCTCAAGTATCCGCTAAAAGAATATTAGAAGTATTAGAAACAGAGTCAACAATTAAAGATGGTAATGTAACTAAGGGTAAAGAAATTGGAACTGTTGAATTTAAACATGTTTCTTTTAAATACCCAGATGCTGAAGAATATATTTTAGAAGATATTTCTTTTAAAGCTGAAAAGGGCGAGACTGTTGCGTTTATTGGATCAACTGGCTCTGGAAAGAGTACTCTTATTAATTTAGTTCCAAGGTTTTATGATGCTACAGAAGGTGAAGTTTTAGTTGATGGAGTTAACGTTAAAGATTATAAAATAGAATGTTTAAATAATATATTAGGGTATGTTTCTCAAAAAGCTGTAATATTTAGAGGAACAATAAAAGAAAATGTTTCGTATGGCAATAATGGTAAGAAAAAAGCTTCTTTAAATAAAATAAAAGAAGCAGTAAATGTAGCTCAAGGAACTGAATTTGTAGAAAGTCTTCCTGATACTTATGATCATGAAACAGCTCAATCAGGGACTAATCTTTCTGGTGGCCAAAAGCAAAGAATAGCAATAGCAAGAGCAATTGCTAGAGATCCAGAAATTTATATATTTGATGATTCTTTTAGCGCTCTTGATTATAAAACAGATTTAAACTTACGAAAAGAATTAAAAAAATATACTAAAGATGCTACTAATTTAATTGTGGCTCAAAGGATTGGGACAATCAAAAATGCCGATAAAATATTAGTTTTAGATGATGGCAAATTAGTTGGTATCGGAACTCATAAAGAGCTTTTAAAAAATTGCCAAGTTTATAAAGAAATTGCTTTATCACAATTATCAAGTAATGAACTTGAAAAAGATTTAGAAGGAGGTATGTAAAATGCATCCTGGAAGAAGAGGAATGAATAATAATGAAAAAGCTAAAGATTTTAAAAAATCAATGATAAGTTTAATTAAATATTGCCGTCCTTATTTAATTCCTGTTTTACTTGCTACTATCCTTGCTATTATAAGTGCTATAATGTCTATTATTGGTCCTGATAAATTAAGAGACATTACTAATCTTATTACGGAAGGGCTTCTTACGGGCATAAATATAACTAGAGTTAAAAAAATAGCTTTGTTTTTAATTATTATTTATTTAATAAGTGCTGTTTTTGGTTATATAGAACAAGTTATTATGGCTATTGTTACTAATAAATT
>CANRLB010000025.1 GCA_947631365.1 uncultured Bacilli bacterium
AGCTTTATGAAGATAGTAATGAGATAAAAATTACTGATTTAATTAAAAATGATAAAATTACTGACTATAATAAAAAAATTGAAGATTTATTATTTTTAAAATATCCAAAATTTATTGTTAAAGGTTTATTAGATGAAAATGTTAGTAAATCATATATATTAAGAGATAATGAGATGGTTATTTATTTTAATAACTATAATATTGTTCCAAAAATTAATGAAGTTTTATATTTAAAAGTTAATTATAATGAAATAAAAGATTATTTAAATTTTACTTTTCTTTTAGATCAAAATTATGAAAATGAAACCGGGTATAATTATACTAATGCTAAAAAAAGTATCGCCTTTACATTTGATGATAGTCCCAATGTTAATAAAACAAATAAAATTGTTAGTTATTTAAACGATAATTTATCTCATGCTACTTTTTTTATGTTAGGTAATAAAATGAAATATCATAAAGATTTAGTTTTGTCAGTATTAAATAATGGTAATGAAATAGGTAGCCATACTTATAGTCACCAAAATATGAGTAAAATGAATAATGAAGAAGTTATAAATGATTTTAACTTAATGAATGATTTATATAAGAGTATAACAGGAGATAATTTAAAATATATGCGTCCACCATATGGTGTTATTAAAAATGAACAAAAAAAATTAATTGATGCCACATTTATTCTATGGAGTCTAGATACTAATGATTGGCGATATCGTAATAGTAATTATATTGTAAATTATGTTTTAAATAATGTAGAAGATGGAGATATTATTTTGTTCCATGATTCTTATGATGAAACAGTAAAAGCTATCGAAGAATTATTGCCAATTCTTTATAGTAAAGGTTATCAAGTTATGAGTGTTTCTGAGTTGTTTAGTTTAAAAGGAATTAACTTAGAAAATAAACAAAGTTATCGAAGCGCTAAAGGATAGCTAAGTCGATATTTCCACCCCGATCATCTATTTCCGCATATATAGCTAAGGCTCCACCAACTAAGAAGACAAGAGTTGTAATAAGTCTTTCCATTGCAACTCTTTTTTTATCGGAATTTTGACTATTTCTTAAATAATTAATATCCTCAAGGGAATCGATAACAAAATAAAGATAAATTAAAAAAGCAACAATTAAAAGAATTAAAGTTAAATTTTTACTAATATTCTGATAATTTTTATTTTTATAAAGGAGGTATTTTCTTTGAAAATAATCAGCAATTAGAGAAAAAATGACAATAAAAAAATAGATAAACCAAATAAAATCGTTAATATCTAATTTTTTTAATTCTCTAACAACATTATTATTCATATTAAATAATATTATAAAAAAATTTCAATTATTTCATTTTTGCTTAATTAAAAAATTGTTTAATTTATCAATTCTTACTTTAAAACTGCCAATAATAAAGACAATTGAAGCAATAATTAGGGATATACCACTAAAAACATCCCAAATAGATGTTTTAATAATTATTAAAAGAATACCAAATGCTAAAGCCATAATACCAATTATAAAAACCCGATCAAGTCTTGTTTTAATCATTTTTCCATAATCAGTTTTATAAAAATCTTCTTTAAGCTGTTTCTTTTCTTCTTTTTTAAGATAATAATATTTTAGCTTATACATAATACCACCAAGAAAATTATAAATGATAATTTTAAAAAAGTAAAATTATTATTTATAAATATCATTGGAGATTTGAAAAAACTTGAAAGATAATCTTTCTTTTTAATGAAAATTTAGTTATAATTTAATTGGTGTTAATATGATAATTGATTTAAATGAATTAAATTATAAAAATGAAATAAATATTAATTATGAAGTATTTAAGGATGATGATTTAGATAAAAGAATACTTGATTTAAAAAAAGCTAAAGTGTTAGGAAGAATTTTTAAAGATAGTACAGGAGATATTCATTTAGATTTAGTATTTGATGGGACTATGTTATTAGAAGACTCAATAACTTTAGAAGAAGTTCCTTATAATTTTAATATTAAAATTGAAGAAAATCTTCTATCTTTAGAAGAAAATTATAAGGATTGTTATGAAAATATTAAAAATATACTTGATTTAAAACAAGTTTTATGGCAAAATATTGTACTGGAGGTTCCCATTAGTTATACTATAAATGGTGATGCAAATTTAAAAGGTAATGGTTGGGAATTAAAAAATGATGATAATAAGACTTTGGATGACATAGATCCAAGGCTTAAAAAATTAGAAGATTTATTGAAAGGTGATGATTAGTTATGGCAGTTCCTTTTAGAAGAACAAGTAAAACAAAAAAAAGAATGAGAAGAACTCATTTAAAAAAAGAAGTAGGAGCAGTTACTACTTGTCCGAAATGTGGAGAAGCATTAAGACCTCATAGAGCTTGTACTAAATGTGGTAACTACAAAGGTGAAAACGTTTTAGGAATTGAAGAAGAAAAATAGTTTTATTCTTACAACAGAAGAGTAGTGATACTCTTTTTTTATTGCTTCATTAATTGACAAAGTATGACAATTATTTTATTATTATTTTGATACTAGGATGCTGGTATCAAGAAGGGTTAAGTTTATGAAAAGATGTTTGGTAAGGGTAATTGTACCCGTTTTATTAATTGTGGAATTAAGTTCCATAATTTTGATGTTGTTATCATACAACAATAAAGATAAATTAGATATAAATAAAATAAGTTTAAATGATAAAATTGAAAAATTTGCTATATATAAAGAATTAACACAAGGTGGTAATGATTGGGTTGTAACAAGCGATACTAGTTTTCCCAATAAAGGTTATATATTAAATAATACTAAAACAGAATGTCATAGTTATAATGGAGAAATAATAACTAACGCCTTAACTCAAAATGACGATATGAGTATAACTATAAGTAGTAATAAAGCAATATATTGCGAGGCATACTTTGATAAAGATGATGAAAAACCCGTAGTAAGTAAATTTGAAATAATAGGAAAAGACTCCCAAAATCAAGAATTAAGAAATGGTTATACCTATCAATATGGAATAAAATATGAAATAGGATGGGAAGCAAACGATGTTAAAGAATATTGTGTAAGTAGTAGTAAAATAGAATGTAATGGTATATGGACTAAAACAAATAGTTTAACAGATATAACAACGGAAATAATAAATTTACCAGATGGTGAAGGATTAAAAACAATGTATTTGTTTATCAAAGATAGAGCAAATAACATATCTGAAACTACTTATCTTTCAACTAAAGAAATAGTTGTAGATAGAACAGCTCCAACAGTGAAGTTACTTGCATTAACGGGAACGAGTATATCTTGGTTTCTTCCGTATGAGGGTTACACCCATACAATACATGTTAATTATAAAATAACTTGGGATAATGAAGATGTAGTAAATATGTGTGTAAATAATGAAGAGGTATGTGATAATTATATAAAAATAAATGGGTCTAAAGAAAAAAGTGGAAGTTTAGACATCCAATCAGGGGATGGAGAAAAAATAGTTTATGCTTATTTAAAAGATAACGCTAATAATATATCAAAAGCTAAAACAAGTACAATAATTTTAGATACAGTGGGTCCAAGTGTAAATGTAACAGAAAAAAATAAAACAGAAAGTAGTATAACAATAAACATAGAAGCAACTGATAAAAATCAAATTGATAGTAGATATTGCCAAAATCCCCTAACTAATGAATGGATAACTGCAGATTCAAAAACAGGGGATTGTACGATTGAGGGATTAGAAGGTGATACAAAATATACAATAATAACTCGAACGTATGATAAATCTGGCTATGTAACTGTAGAAAATGCTCCAGAAATAAAGACAGATCTAGCCTATATTTGCCAAGATGGAGTAAGAGTATATGATGCGGAGAAGGGATCATCATCTGGTGGATATATATGTACTGTTAATGCAAATGATAAAAATTGGAAATCAACATCGACATATTGGACTTGTAGTAACGATAATGAACAATATGAATCACAATCTTCAGCGCTATCAGCATGTACTAATGAAGAAAAAGGCACTTGCACCTCCAAAACTATAGTTGATTGTCCAAGTGGTTATGTCCAGTCTGGGAATGTATGTCATAGGAGTGGTGAGTGTACCCAGATAACTAGTAACCGGTGGAAGTGCTCCTTACTACCTGATTACTTTACGAGTTCTAGCGAATGTACACGTTCTTGTGGCGAGGAATATCATCCTATGTCAAAGAAGACTTATGTTTGTGATATTAAAGATTTTTCTGGTAGTGAAGATGAGTGTGATAAAAATTGTTTCATAGAATCAATTGGTGAAGTAAACAGCGTTGAAAAGGTAGTTTATTATTGTGATAATGGTTGGAATGAGTATTCAGGATCTGGTTCATCATTGGTTTGCTACAAAGCCGCGATTAGAGGTTAAGATATTTAACGTTAAAGATTAAATTCTTTAGCGTTTTTTTATTGACAAAAAAATGTCAACAAAAAAAATTAATAAAAATATTTGGCAATATTTATTTACTTTTAAAAAGAAATAAATTATAATTGTGGTAGACAGTGGATATCTGTGGCAGAAAGTGGGTGATATAAATGTTTATGGGCGAATATCATCACAACATCGATGAAAAAGGTAGAATTGTTTTACCAGGTAAATTTAGAAGTGAAGATATGACAAAAATAGTCGTCACTCGGGGAATAGAAAAGTGCCTTTATCTATATACCATTGAGGATTGGGAAAGACTAGTTGCTAAGTTGAATACACTTCCATTTACGAAAAAAGATGCCCGTACATTTATGAGATCTTTCTTTGCAGGTGCCTCTGTATGCGAATTCGACAAAATGGGTCGAATCAATATTACCTCCCCGCTGGTTAGCTACGCCAATCTAACTAAAGAATGTGTTGTGATTGGCGTAAATGACCGCATTGAGATATGGAATTTAGAAGATTACAATAAATATATGAATGAAAATTCTTCTAAGTTAGAAGAAATTGCGGAAAATTTATTTGAGGTATCTAATGAAACATTATAGTGTAATGTTAAAAGAAGTTATTGATAACTTAAATATAAAATCAGATGGTATTTATGTTGATGCTACTCTTGGATATGCTGGAATGAGTAAAGAAATTTTAAAAAGATTAAATAAAAATGGTTTACTTATTGGTATTGATCAAGATGAAGAAGCTAGGAATTATTCAAAAGAAGTATTAGATAAAGTGGGAAGTAATTATCAAATATTACCAATTAATTTTAAAGACATGAAAGAAAAAATAAATGAGTTAGGCATAGAAAAAGTTGATGGTATAATATTTGATTTAGGTTTTTCATCACCTCAAATAGATGATGTAAAAAGAGGATTTTCTTTTATGAGTGATGCTCCTTTAGATATGCGAATGAATTTAAATAATAATTTGACTGCTAAAGAAATAGTTAATAACTATCGAGAAGAAGATTTGAGTAAATATTTCTTCATGTATGGAGAAGAAAAATTAGCTAAAATTATTAGTAAAGGTATTGTATCTAAAAGAAAAGAAAAGAGGATTGAAACGACATTAGAATTAGTAGAAATTATTAAATCCTCAGTTGGAGCAAATTATTTTTATAAAAATCATCCTGAAAGAAAAATATTTCAAGCATTAAGAATACTTGTGAATGATGAACTTAATATTTTAGAAACAACTTTGCCCTTGGCAATTGATTTATTAAATGAAAAAGGAAGAATGTGTGTAATAACTTTTCATTCCTTAGAAGACAGGATAGTTAAAAATGTTTTTAAAAAATATAGTGAAGTTGATGATTTAATTAAAGGGCTTCCTAATATACCTAATGAATATAAACCAAAAATTAAAATAATAAATAAAAAGCCCATTGTGGCTAGTGAAAAAGAATTAGCAGAAAATAGTCGAAGTCATAGTGCAAAACTTCGGGTAATAGAAAGGATATAAAATGAATAGAAAAAAAACTAAATTAAAATTTTTAAAAGGGGAAAAATTTATGTATGTTATTACTCTTTTGTTACTTCTTGCTATACCTGTTAGTAATATTTTTACAAAAGCATTATTGTCAAAGACTAATGTGGAAACAGAAAAATTAGAAGAAAAAATTGCGAAACAAGAAGATGTTAATGAGGGATTAGAAATGCAAAAAGATGAACTTGTTAGCATGGAAAATATTCAAAAGATTGCAGAAGAATATGGACTTTCTTATCGTAGTGATAATATTGTGAAAGTTACATATAGTGAAGAAAACTAGGAGGATTAAATGAAAAAAGTTACAGTAAAAATACCAAAAATACTTATTTTTATTGTGGCTTTTCTTTTTTGTGCCATAATTATTAGACTTTCCTATATTGCTTTAAGTGCTAATATTGATGGCATTAATTTACATGAATTTGTTTCTAATCGAAATACTAAAGAAGAAGTTATTTATGCTAAAAGAGGAAATATCTATGATAAAGAGGGTAAAGTTTTAGCATCAATGGTTAATTCATATACTTTAATTGCTTATTTAGAGCCATCAAGAACAACCGATCCCGATGATCCCCAACATGTTATTGATAAAGAAGCAACTGCTAAGATGTTAAATGAAGTTTTAGGAGTTGATTATGATAAAGCTATGGAGCAATTAAACAAAAAAGCTTATCAAGTGGAGTTTAATGGGGCTAAAGAAATATCAGAATCAAAGAAAAATGAAATTGAAGCATTAAATATGCCAGGTATTGATTTTATTGCCAGTCAAAAAAGAAGCTATAGTATGGGTTCATTTGCTTCTTATATTTTGGGATATGCTAAAAAGAATGATAAAGGAGAAGTTATTGGGGAACTAGGAATAGAAGCTGCTTATAATGATATATTAAAAGGAAAAAATGGTAAACTTACTTATGAAGCTGATGCTCATGGATATCGTCTTCCGACAGCTGAAGTGATGAGTGAAGAGGCCATCTCTGGAGATGAAATATATTTAACGTTAGATAGTAAAATTCAAATGTTTGCAGAAAATGTAACTGATACTTTAGCCAAAAATGTTCAAATGGATTGGATGATTTTTACTGTCATGGATGCTAAAACTGGTGCAATTGTAGCAAGCAGTACGTATCCAGATTTTAATCCAAATGATTTAAATACTTTAGAAAATTATGTTAATCCTTTAGTAAGTTATCCTTATGAACCAGGAAGTGTTATGAAATCATTTTCTTTTGCTGCTACAATTGA
Organism: uncultured Bacilli bacterium; assembly: GCA_947631365.1. Classification (GTDB taxonomy): domain Bacteria; phylum Bacillota_I; class Bacilli_A; order RF39; family UBA660; genus SIG200. The sequence continues at coordinate 7,172 of CANRLB010000025.1, forward strand.
AGAAGGATTATATAAAGGTGATGAGTTATATAAATCAGGAACTATAAAAGTAGGGGGTGCTACTATTAGAGATCATAATAATGGTGTTGGTTGGGGTGAAAATGGTTATATAACTTTTGATCAAGGGTTTGCTAATTCTTCTAATGTAGCTACATCAATTTTAGCAAATAGACTAGGAGTTGATCGTTTAACTCGTTATTATAATGAATTAGGTTTTGGCTCTAAAACAGGTATTGAATTATTTAGTGATGAGAGTAGTGATGAAGAAGCTAAAGGGGTTATTGATTTTCATGGTGATTTGGAACTAGCAACTGCTGGCTTTGGACAAGGAATTATGGTAACACCGATTCAAATATTACAAGCGATGACGGCCTTCTCTAATGATGGAACAGTTCTAAAACCATACATAGTTGATAAAATAGTGGATGGTAATGGTAATATTGTTTATCAAGGGGGAAGAAAAGAGTTAAATAAAGTTTATTCTAAAGAAACAACAGATTATATGAAAAATTTAATGTATAATGTTGTTTATTATGGTTCTTCTGGTGGTATTTGGAAAGCTAAAAAAACCACTCTTATTGGTAAAACAGGAACAGCGCAAATTGGTTCACCAACTGGTTATTTAACAGGACATTATGATACTATTCAAAGTTTTGCTGGATTGTTTCCTCAAGAAGATCCTCAATATATAATTTATGTTGCGGCCGAAAAAGCTCATACTAATTCGGGAACCATTGCTAAAGAAGTTATTAAAGCTGTTGATAATATTGCAAGTTATATGGGGCTAGAAAATGAAAATGAAAATATATCTGATTTAACTATTAACCTTGGTAACTATATTAGTAGTGAAGTTACATCAACAGTTGATGATTTAAAAAAGAAAAATTTAAAAGTATATACTTTAGGAAGTGGTAAATATATTATTAATCAATATCCCTTAAAAGACATGAAAGTTCTTGAAAATAGTAAAGTATTTATCGTAAGTAATAATTCAGATTATAAAATGGAGGATGTAACTGGTTGGACTTTAAATGAAGTTATGACTTATGCTAATCTTCTTAAAATAAATTTAGAAGTAGAAGGTAGTGGGTATGTTACTAGTCAAAGTATTAGTAAAGATACTTTAATAACTAATGATATGACTTTAAAAGTAGTACTAAAAAAATAACTATTGAAATATATAGTTATTTTTTGAATCTTCTTTTTAATATTGATGCTTTTATTTAATTAGCTTGCCTTTGGTATTCTTCATCTGATATATTTCTTCTTCTTTCACTATTAATATTTATTTTTTCTCTTTCTTTTAATAAACCTTCTAAGCGAGGACTTATAGCCATTCTATCCATGAATTTTACTCCTTTTTATATATTATATAATAAAGAAGTGATACTTAAAAGTTTATTTAGATGTTTCTACTGATATTTAATAATATGCCAATTGAGGCCATGCTGACAAGTAAAGATGAACCACCATAAGATAAGAAGGGAAGAGTTACACCGGTTACCGGTATAAGACCGACCACAACCATTAAATTTAAAGTTGCTTGAATAATTAAACCAAAAGACAGGCCAAAAGCTAGAAATTTACCAAACATATCTTTACTTTTTAAAGATATAATCATTCCTCTATAGAAAATAACTAAGAAAAGAAAACTGACAATTAAAACACCTAAAAAACCTAATTCTTCACTGATAATCGAAAAAATAAAATCTGTTTGGGGTTCTGGTAAATAAAAATATTTTTGACGGGATTTTAAAAATCCTTGTCCTAATAGGCCACCTGGACCAATAGCGTATAAACTTTGAAGTATTTGGTATCCACTACCTAAAGGATCACTCCAAGGATTTAAAAAACTAACTATTCTTTTCATTCGATAAGGGGCTGCAATAATAAGGCCAACTATACCAACAAGACCAAATAAGCCTATTTTTAAAAAGAATGAAATATTAACACCACTTGTAAAAATTAAAACTACTAAAGTAAGGACAATAACCATCGCAGTTCCAAAATCTGGTTCAAGCATAATGATGGCAAAGAAAAAGCCAATTACTCCTAAAATAGGAAAGACGCCTTTAATAATACTTTTCATATTTTTTTTATTATTAGTTAAGTATTTAGAAACATAAATAATTAAACCAATTTTCGCAAATTCTGATGGTTGAATACCTAATGATCCAATACCAAACCAGCTTCGAGACCCATTTCTAATACTTCCTATTCCTGGTATTAAAACTAATATTAAAAGAATAGCACAAATAAGTAAAATAATATTAGCGTATTTTAAATAAATGTGATAATCTAATTTAGATAAAATATATAAAATAATAAGACCAACTAAAAAAAAGATGGCTTGCATTTTGACAAACTTATAAGGATCATTAAATTTATATTCAGCCCAGACAAAACTAGCTGAATAGATCATTATAAGCCCAAAGATAGCGATAATAATTGTCGCTATAAGTAAAATCTTATCTATTCCCCTTTTCATTAAACCCCCTAAAATTTATTTTTTATAACCAAACACCGTAAGTAATTGCAGCCATAGCTAGAAGTAAACCCACAACATAAAATAATTTGACAATGTCATTTTCATGCCATTTTAATTCTTCAAAATGATGATGAAGTGGGGCTTTTAAAAAAACTTTTTTATGAAAATATCTTATTCCAACTATTTGTATAAAACTACTTAAAGTTTCAATAACAAAGACACCACCAATAATTGCAAGGGATAATTCGTGTCTTGTTAAAATAGCAATAGTTGCTAAGGCTCCACCTAAAGAAAGACTTCCTAAATCACCCATAAAAACTTTAGCTGGATGACTATTATAGACTAAGAAACCAAGGAGAGCTCCAACGATTAAAAAACAAAATATAGCTATTTCTTGATATCCTTCAAGCCAACCACAATTCCAAGATATAATACCATAAGCTAGAAAGGCAATAGCGGATAAGCCAGCACAAAGGCCATCTAAGCCATCAGTAATATTAACAGCATTTGTGGTACCAACAAGTAAAAATAAAATAAATAAGCCAAAAGTCCATCCTAAAGGAATGACTAAATTTAAAGCTGTAAACTCAATAGTTGATGATCCACCACTACGCATAAAAAAGTAAAAGAAAACTAAAGCAATAATAACTTGAAATAAAAATTTAGTTACTAAAGAAAGACCAGCATTATCTTTATATTTTACTTTAAGAAAATCATCTATACCCCCTAAAAGAGCATAGGCTAAAAAGACAAAAACTAAAATTAAAATATTAAAACTTATATCAATGCTTTTATTAATATAGAGTAAAATTAAAGAAATTATTACCGGAACTATAAAAATAATTCCCCCCATGGTTGGGGTCCCTTCTTTTTTTAAATGTCGAACATTGATATCCCGACTTACACTTTGGCCTATATGGAATTTTCTTAATATAGGAATAAATATTAAGCCACAGGAAATTGCTAGAGTAAAACCTAACATCATAGCCATTGCGGCTTTTGCAAGAATTAACATGAATTCCACCTCTTTTTAATTATACAACATTGCTTCTTTTTCCTTTAGTTCTAAAATGCATTTTTACATAAATTGACATTAATTTAAAAGAAGAGTAATAGTAGTTTCAACACTTTGAAAAGTATTAGCAGAAGGCGACATATAAACAACTTTATCTCCATTGCCACTATATTTTACTTTAAAATCTTTTAAAGCTTTAGTTGCTTCACTTTTGCTCATGCCAACCACATCAGGAACTACTAAATATTTAACATCTAAATAACTATATTCTTTTAACATTCCACCACTTTGTTCTTTAATATTTAAAGTTTCAATAGCTGATAGTAAAATGCTTCTGGCTATAGGAGCCGAAACTGTTCCTCCATATTGGGTGACACCTTTGGGATTATCAATAGCAACATAAACAATAACTTCAGGATCATTAGCGGGTAAAAAGCCAATAAATGATAAAGTGTAATTTCCTACCATATATTTTCCATCTTTAACTTTTTGAGCTGTTCCTGTTTTACCACCAACACGGTAATTTTCAATATAAGCATTTTTTCCAGTACCATTAGAAACAACACTTTCTAATGCAAATCTGGCGGTAGCTGATGTTTCTGGTGAAATAACTTTTCTTTTTAGCTTTGGTTTATTTTCAAAAACAATGGCTTTACTAATATCATCAGTGACACTTGTTACAACATAAGGAGTATATAAAAGACCACCATTAATAACAGCTGATACGGCCGTTATTTGTTGAATTGGGGTAACACTTATACCTTGACCAAAAGCAGTTGTAGCAAGTTCCAATGGCCCCATTGCTTCTTCTTTAAATAAAATACCATTACCTTCACCATTAAGATCAATACCTGTTTTAGAGCCAAAGCCAAAATTTTTAATATAGCTCATTAGTTTTTCCACTCCTAGTTTATTTCCTAGTGATACAAAACCGGGGTTACAAGAATTTTCGACTACTTCTAGGTAAGTTTGAGTACCATGTCCTCCGTGCTTCCAACAGTGAAGAGTACCACCATCAACAGAAATAGCACCAGTATCTGTGAAGGTATCTTTAAATAAATCAACTGTTCCTTCTTCAATTGTGGAAGCTAAAGTAATAATTTTAAAAGTACTTCCGGGTTCAAAAGTCATCCAGATAGGAAGATTTCGGTTGATAATTTCCTCACTATAGTTTTGATAATTAGTGGGGTCAAATGATGGAAGACTACCCATAGCAAGTATTTCTCCGGTTTTAGGATTCATTACAATACTTAAAGCAGCATCAGCATTATATTTATCTGTTGCATTTCTAAGTTCATTATCGACAGCTTTAACCAATTCAATATCCAAAGTTAATTTTAAAGTCATTCCTTTAGTTGGAGAAACATAACTATCTGGTATTTCTAATTTATTACCTTTACCATCACTATAATATTTTAACTCTCCATTAGTTCCTTTTAAGTAAGAATCATAAGTAAGTTCTAAACCAGATAAACCTTGATTATCACTACCTACAAAACCAATTATATGAGCCAGAGTATCACCATAAGGATAATATCTTTTTGAATCAACTACTAAGTATACTCCATCATAACCTAATTTATCTATTTTATCAGCTACAGCACTATCTAAATCCATCCCTTTTCTAATAATTTCCATACTACTATGTTTTGATACATATTTATAAACATCATCATAAGAACAATTAAGTATTTCAGCAATGTCTTTTGAGACTTTTTCTTTATCTTTAATTTGACTAGGAACTACATAAATAGTGGTGGTAACAATACTTGTAGCTAAGATATTACCATTTCGATCAACTATATCTCCCCTTGGGGCATTAATAGTCATTTTTCGACTCCATAAATCTTCAGTTATTTTTGAAAGTTTATTATAAGATATGACTTGAATATAAAATACTTTACCTATTATTAATAAAAAGGCAATAATCATAACAATAATCACAAATCTAATTCTAATATGGATATCGTTAAAAAACATATTATTCACCACTAAATAATATGTTTTAATAGATTTAAAGATGAGAACAATATTAAAAATTAATAGGGTATTTTAAATTATTTAGTCTTAAATAAATCATTGTAAATTAAATTTAATTATGATATTATATTTTATATAAGGAGGATATAAATGAGTTGGTGGATTATTTTAATTATTGTTTTAGTATTAATAGTTTTATATGTTATATCTAACTATAATAGTTTAGTTAGTTTAAGAAATAAGGTGGAAGATCAAAAAAGTCAAATTGATGTTGAATTAAAAAGACGTTTTGATTTAATTCCTAATTTGATAGAAACAGTAAAAGGTTATACTAAACATGAAAAAGAAACTTTAGAAGATGTTGTTAAAGCAAGAAATTCTTATGTCTCAGCTAGTAGTACTGAAGAAGGTTTAAAAGCTGATGGCGAACTTAGCAAAGCGATTAGTAAATTATTTGCTTTATCAGAAGCTTATCCAGATTTAAAAGCTAATGAGAATTTTATGAATTTACAAAATGAGTTAACAGAAATTGAAGAAAAAATTGTTTATGCTAGAGGATTTTATAATGATTCAGTATTAAAACTTAATAACAAGATAATGATGTTTCCATCAAATATAATAGCGAATATGTTTGGCTTTAAGAAAGAAACTTTCTTTGAAGCATCTAGTGAAGAAAGAGAAAACGTTAAAGTTAAATTTTAGGGCATTATAAAAAATGCCTTTTTAATTATTTTAAAGAGGTGATTAAAATAAAAAAAATAGCATATGTTCTTGTCTTTTTATTGAGCCTTTTCATTAGTAGTGTGGTTTATGCAAACGATATTAAACGAATAACCATGGATATTTATGTAGATAATAATGGTAATGCTCATATAAAAGAAGAATGGACAGCGTCTTTAAATAGTGGAACAGAAGGGTATAAACC
>CANRLB010000026.1 GCA_947631365.1 uncultured Bacilli bacterium
CCCAGCCGGGGCAGCCATTTTTGTTTAAGTCTCGTTAGCTCAGCCGGTAGAGCATTCGACTTTTAATCGAAGGGTCTGGAGTTCAAATCTCCAACGAGACACCATTTTGACAATAAAGACTTGTTTTTCAAGTCTTTTTTCTTTTAAATAAAAAAGTCATCATAAAGATGACAAGATATTAAAAGAAGCTAAATTTATATAAACTTTTTATTCTTTAAAAAGCGAATAATTATCAATATTACATCCCTAATATTTTAATAGCTCCTCTATTTTAATTATATATTTCAGTGGTAAAAAAGAAACTAATTTTTAAAAAACATTTACGTTTTTTAACATAATTTAAGTTTGTCGACACCTTTTGACAATTTATTTGCTAAATGTATGATATAAACATTTTAGGGGGAAATTTTATGATAGATGAAGATATAAAAAATTTGAATGAAGAATTTAAAAAAATTAAAAATCAAGGCCTTATTAAATTAATGAGAAAAGGTTCTACAGGTTCGGGCTTTACATTTGAAACACTAATTGGAAAAGCTGAGGATCAAGAATGTAAGCCAGATTATGGCGGCATTGAAATTAAATGTAAATATGGTTTTTCAAAGGAACATTTTACTTTATTTACATGTGCTCCTAAAAGAAATGGAAATCCTGCATTAAATTATCTTTTTTATAATTATGCATATGAAAAAGAAAATTATAACTACGATAATAAAATTTTTGGTTTAAAAGTTTTTTCCCATTATACGTTTAATAAAAATGGCTTTGAATTTAGACTATACGTAAATGATGAGGACAAAAAAGTAATTTTAAAATCATTTATTAATGGCCAATTTTTAGAAAATATTTGCTACTGGGATTTTTCCGTTTTAGAAGAAAAATTAATTACAAAATTGTCAACTCTTGCTTTGGTAGACTGCTATCCTTATCAGATAGGAAATGAACAATATATTAAATATACTAAAATTACTTTTTATCGTTTAAAAGGATTTGAAAAATTTTTAAACTTAGTTAAAAACGATACAATTTGTGTTCAAATATATTTAAAATCTGGAATAAATGAATTTGGAGAAAAAATTGTTGAAAATCATGGTGTACAATTTCGAATAAGGAAAGAGAACCTAGAAAAATTATTTGAAAAAATAAACATATAAAACAATTTTAAAATTTGTAAATTATTTTAAAATTTTTACAAAAATTCAAATTTAATTTATTTGGTTGATTTTTTTCTTTTGTTGTAATATAATGTTAATGCAGTAAGGGAAAACGCGCACCCATAGCTCAATTGGATAGAGCGTTAGACTACGGATCTAAAGGTTAGGGGTTCGACTCCCTTTGGGTGCACCATATATTCGAGAAGTAGCACAGCTTGGTAGTGCGCGTGGTTTGGGACCATGAGGTCGCAGGTTCGAATCCTGTCTTCTCGACCAAATTGAATGAGAACCGTTATTGGTTAGAAATAGAAGTACATAATATTTTGGTGTGCTTCTATTTTATTTAAAAGTATTTTTGAATTTTTGTAAATTTAAAATTAAGTAAGAGGTGAAAATGTTGAAAATAGATATAATATTAAATGAACTTTTAAAAAAAGCGGAATATTCAAGTTTATGGATAGAAACAATAAATCTTAAAGAACTTGACAAGAAAAGCACAAATCGTTTATAATTTCTTTGTTAGAAGGTGGTTCAATGTATGAAGAACGAGTTTATTTAACTCCTCAAGAAATTTTAGAAAAAGAATTTAAAATTGATGCTAGAGGATATCGCCCTCAAGAAGTTGATAAATTTCTTGATATGGTTATTCGTGATTATACAGAGTTCAATTCTATAATAAAAAAGTTAGAAAAAGAAGTTAAGGACATTACTGAAGATAATAGTAGATTAAAACACGAGATACTTACTTTGAAAGAACAACTTGATGTAAGTAAATCATTAGAGAATAAAAATCAAACTATAAATAATATAGATTTACTTAAAAGAATAAGTCAATTAGAAAAAGTAGTCTTTGGAAAAGAAAATTAGTATTAGGCAAATGCTGCATTAGCAAGTAATGCAGAGGAAAGTCCATGCTCGCACAATCTGAGATGATTGTAGTGTTTGTGCTTAGGGAAAAAATAACCTAAGGTAGTTAATACTAACGGCGTTGAAAGTATCTTATTTAAAGATATAAGTAGATATAAAGTGCCACAGAAACGTAGTTATTTGGTAACAAATAAATGAAACGCGGTAAACCCCACAAGCGAGAAACCCAAATTATGGTAGGGGAGTTATAAAAAGAGAATTTGAATTTTTTTATAAATGCTTTATGCATAGATAAATATTTGCCACTTCTTATGGAGTACGGAACATGGCTTATTATACTATTTTTATTTAAGGAGTTGAAAAATTTTGGAAGAGATAGCCGAGATTTTAAAAGAGGCAAGAGAAGAAGCTGGAATAGAACTTTCAGAAGTTAGTAAAGATCTTGATATTAGTGAGATAATTTTGCAAAATATTGAACAAGGAAAAATAGGTTCTTTTAAAGATGTATTTACTTTAAAAAATTATATATTCAGTTATGCAAAGTATTTAGGTTTAGAACCTAATAAAATCATTGAAGAATTTAATGAATATCTATTTGAATATACATCTAAAATTCCAATAAAAGAATTAGAAAAAACTATTGAGTTAAATACAAAAGATATAAATGAAGATAGAGTAGCTTCACCTTATACTTTAAAAAAGCCAAAAAGTAAAAGGGGAATATATATTCTATTTTACATTTTAATTTTCTTTTTAGTTATTTTAGCTATTTTTTGGTCTGTAAATCAAATTACTGTTGAAAAAAATAATGCTTATGTTTTTAATTATAGAAAGTAGTGAATAATATGAAAATGAATTTGCCTAATAAAATTACAATATTGAGGATTATCCTTGCAATTATAATGATAATTCTATTGTTAATTCCTTGGTATGATTTAGGTGTGAAATTTCCTTTGTTTTATATAAAAGGTAATGTTATAAGTTTAAAATATATTATTGCAGGTATTTTATTTTTAATTGGTTCTGTCACTGATTTTGTTGATGGCTATATAGCCAGAAGTCAAAATATGGTAACTGATTTCGGAAAAGTTGCTGACGCAATAGCTGATAAAATTTTAGTTAATGGACTATTAATTATTCTTGCTTATGATCGTCTAATACCCATTTTAATTCCAGTAGTTATAATTACAAGAGATATTATTGTGGATTCCTGCAAAATGTTATCTGGATCTAAGGGAAAAGTAGTTGCTGCAAGTAAACTTGGTAAATTGAAAACAATTTGCATGATGATAGGCATTACTTTGCTTTTGTTTGGTAATTTTCCTTTCGTATATATTAACTTTCCATTAGATATTATATTAATTTTAGCAGCAACAATTTTATCTATTATAAGTGGTTGTCAATATTTTTATAATATAAAATCATATTTATTTCCCTTAAGCGAAAAAAAATAAGCCTTGGGCTTTTTTTTTACCTTAAAAGTGATATAATAACCATATAAATGGTAGGTAATATTAATGAGAAGTAATTTAAATAAAAAAACAATTATTATTAGTGGAATTTGTTTAATTCTTGTAATAATTTTATTAATTACATTTCTTTTTTTACCTAAAATAGAAATAGACATAATAGGAAAATCTTCTTTAAATATTGAAGTGGGAACTGAATATAAAGAGCAAGGAGTAAAGGCATATATTAAAAATATTTTTAGCAAAAAAGAAATTAAAGTAGAAATTATTAGTAATCTAGATATTAATAAACTTGGAAGATATAAAATAACTTATATTGCTAAAGATAATGGAGTAGTAAAAAAAAGATCTCGAAATGTAAAAGTAATTGATACAACGAAGCCAACTATTGAAATGGTTGATCAAGTTAAAGCATGTAAAAACAATCAGCTAGTTAATATAAACGCTCAAGCGCATGATAATTATGATGGCGATTTAACTTCTAAAATTAAATATTATATTGAAAAAGAGGTTGCCTATATAAGTGTTACTGATTCTTCTAACAATAAAACTGAAATTAAGGAAAACTTAAATTATATAGACGAGGAACGCCCTAAAATAATTCTTAACGGCAGCCAAGTTATATATTTAAATTTAAATGAAGAATATATAGAATATGGTGCTACTGCAGAAGATTCTTGCGATGGAAATTTAACAAAAAAGATAAAAATAACAGGAGAAGTCGATAATACTAGGTCTGGAACATATTTAATAAAATATCAAGTAAAAGATTCTTATGGCAATAGTGTTGACTCAACTAGAAAAGTAGTCGTTAGTGATAATAACCAAAATAAAGTAACCAATGGCAACATATATTTGACATTTGATGATGGTCCTGGACAATATACTGAATCTTATTTAAATCTTTTAGCCCAATATAATATTAAAGCCACCTTTTTTGTTACCGGACAATTTCCTAAATATTTTGATTTAATAACTAGAGAATATAAAGAAGGACATACTATAGGTATTCATACATATAGTCATAAATGGGATATATATGAAAGTGTTGATACTTACTTAGAAGATTTTCAAAAAATTGCTAATGTTATTTATGAAAAAACAGGTATAAACACTCCGTATTTCAGATTCCCCGGCGGCTCGTCTAATACAATAAGTAAAAGATATTGTGAAAATATTATGACAAATTTAGCTGAAATTATGACTCAAAAAGGATATATTTATTTTGATTGGACATTTGACAGTGGCGATACTGTTAAAGGAAAAAATACTAAAGAAGAAATAGTAAAAACGGTAAAAAGCTATTTAAAAGGAAATGGCGATTACATAATTTTAATGCATGATTTGAAAAAAAGCTCTCTGGACGCGCTTCCAGAAATTATAAATTATGCTTTAGAAAAAGGCTATGAATTTAAAAAAATAGATAAAAATACACCTATAAAGCATTTTAAAATAGCCAATTAAATAAACCCAATCAATAATTTTAATGTTTCATAAAATAAATTAGAAAGGAATTAGATTTATGGAACAAAAGAAATTTGAATTTAATCAAGATGTTAATTATGATGGAACAATGAATGCTGGCATGGATATGAATATGGGAAATGGATGCTGTGATATGAGTTATGTAAATTCTCAACCTATGATGTGTTCACCAATTCAAGAATGCCCTCAAGAAAGAGTATGTCACAGATATATGTGTTATGAAGTCCCACACATTATGCCATGCAATACAAGAATTATAAATCACCATATTTATAGACATACTTATACGCCATGTTTTACAACTTGCGAAGAAAATGTAGTATCAAATGTTTACGATAGAAAATGTTGTTTTTAAAAAGTCTCGTTAAGAGATTTTTTAATTTCTGCTTTATATATCTTGGAATAATCTTATAAATAAGTTATAATATTTATTGTGATATGAAGGTGATTTAAAATTGAAATTTATAAACGATAAAAAATTTCTAACTCTTGCTATAATATTGTTATTATTTTCAATAAGTTATTTTATCGTAGTTAATAAAATATCTTATGCTTTTGTTTCAGATTATAATGAGGATTTTTATTATGATCAAGTTGAAAAAATAATTGAATCTAGTGCCAAGAAATATGCTGAGGAATATTCCGCTGAATTTAATGATGGCGTGAAATATATAACAGTTCAAAAATTAATAGATTTAGGTTATTTAATTCCAGATGAAAGTGGAGATATTAAAGATCCATCCAATGAAAATAGTACATTTAATAATCGACAAATTTATATAAGAAAAACAGATGATGGTTTTGAAATAAAAATAGAACCTGAATCGAAAATTTAGTAAAATTAATGTAAAATTTCTTTTAAGAATTGTATTAATAGAAGATTATTTAGTAAGATATTATTGTAAGGAGCGGGTGATTATGTTATATCCTTCAATTGACAAATTACTAAATATAGTTGATTCAAAATACATGTTGGTGCATGTTGCTTCTAAAAGAAGTAAAGAAATGCAAGAAACTTCTCATTATCAAATGCGTATAAATAATTATATTAGTAAGAAAGATTTGGGTAGAGCTTTAGAAGAACTTGAAAATGGATTAATAAAAGTTATCAAAAAATCAAAATAATAAAAAATGCTTGATTATCTTTAATATATATGTTAAGATATTCATGTCTTTTGGGGGATTAGCTCAGCTGGCTAGAGCACCTGCCCTGCACGCAGGGGGTCGCGGGTTCGAATCCCACATCCTCCACCAAAGTAAAATTTGAAACCCTGAAAAAGGGTTTTTATTTTTTAAAAAAGCGACCCCCTTTTGTTATTTTATTAAATACATATAAAATAATTAAAAACTCATAATAATAATGCATTTATAGTAAATTGACATCATTAATATAAAACTTATTGATGAAATTCTAAATGAGTAGTATTATAAAAATAAAGGGTAGTGATTCCAAAATGACAGAAAAATATAAAAACAAAAAAAATAGCAAACTTAATATGGATAATACACATAAAGAAAATAATGAAATAGAAAAGACTTTTGGTATGAAAGTTTTAACTTTTTTGGGAGTCGTAGTATCTTTAGCAACATGTCTTTATTTAATGAATTATTTTTTTGTTAAAAAAAGTTACATTAAAATTAATATATCAACCGACAAAAGAGTGGATAATATCAAAATTTCTGATGAAACCACCTCAATAATAACACAAAAATATGTTAGTGATTTAGGCTATAATATGCGTTATGACATAAGTACATTTAAAGTTTTTAAATATAAAAGCCAGGATATGTTTAAATATCTTGATGCCGAAAAAATTTTGATAATTGTTGAAAAAGGAATAATTCCTTCAAATTGTTCTACTCCGGGAGATGAAATATATAATAGTTGTATGATAATTAAAGATGATTTTACAAAAGAATATTATATAACAGAAAATGGTAAAACATTTAAAATAACAGTCAAAACCCCTGGAGCCAATGATTATAAAGAAGAAATAAAAGCCAGGATTAATTATATATTAAATTCTTTTGAAATAACTAAATAATTAGTTATTTATTGAATAAACATGGAGAATTTTTATGAAAATAAATTATTTAAGTGCTACTTTTTGGTTTAATATTTTTGATAATCACTATAAGTTCATTGAAATTATTCAAAATGAATTACCAAATGAATTTGAAGAGTATAAAATTATTTCTGAAAAGCCAATTAATTTTCATCAACCAATTTTAACATTTATTAACAAACAAAATCGTGCTAAAATTTTATTCTCTCAAATCAATCTTCAATATGACATGGATATTGCTAATATATCTAAATTTCAAGATATAGTTTTAAAATTATATGAAATTTTATCAGATAATGGCATAACAATATTACATACTGCTATTTTTGCTAGTAATGAAATAGTTTGTGAAAATTCTTTAGAAAAAATTACTACTAAATTGCTAAATCCTAAAGCTCTTTCACCAAATTTAGTAGATTTTAATTTTAAATTTGGCAAAAAATATGAAGATATTTTTTATAAGATAATTTCTATATTAAATGAAAAGAAAATCGAATTACCTGCAAAAGATAATTTAGGCAATAACATTCCCCTTCCTTTAATATCTTGGAATGATGCTACTTTAAAAGAGGAAATTATTGAAATTGCTTATGAAATTAATGATAAATTATCATTTGATACAGAAAAAAATTATCATACTACCGAATCATATCTCAATAAAATGCTATATATATTTAAAAATGATCTTCAAGATGATATTAATAATTTATTAAATAAAGGGGAAATATAAAATTAAATCTCCTTTATTTTTAAAATTTGATTGAAATAAATTTTATTTTTATTTATATATATATTTTTATTTAAATAATCAAAATTGGTAATCTTGCCAATTAAATTTTTGATTTTCCCATCATAGTAATATTCAATGCTTATTACTAGTTTTAAGTTATAAGCCTCTCTTATTTTACTATCTAAATTAATTAATTGATCTTCAGAAAGTTTTGGAAACATTTCTTGCTTTTTTTCTTTTTCATCATTTACTTCCTCCATAATTTCTAGGGTGTTGAAGCAAGAATTAAAAGGTTGCCATTTAATAATGCCTCTATCTATCATTTAAAATGACCTCCAATCTTTTTGTTCCTTTCTATTGCTGTCGAATCTTTTAAAAGGCTGGTTGCTTTTATTAAACTATTTTTTCCAAATTTAGTTTTTATTTTATCAATTGCTTCATTAACCATCCCTTCTTGTAAAGAAGTATCATCTTCTATATCAAATAAATTAAGTTGCATATTTTCTATTTTTTCTAACTCAGCACAAGTAACTGTAACTTTTCTAATAGGTAAATATTCATAAAATTTATCAAAAATAATTAAACAATATTTTAAAATTTCTAATGCTGAATTAGTAGGAATATCTAGCTTAATTTGGTGATAAAAACCATCATTGACGTCTTTAGAATAACCGATACCTAAGCCAATACATTTAGCACTTTTTTTATGTTCTCTCATCCTTGCTGTAATTACATCAACCATTTCGCTAATAATAATTTTAATGTTATTTTCATTATAGTCTTTAAATAAAACTTGGGAGTGACTGTATGATTCAGATTTAGCAATTTTTTTATAATCTTTAATAATACTTGTATCAATACCATTTGCATGATTCCATAACTCTATTCCCATTATTCCAAATTTATCTTTTAATTCTAAAGGATTATAATTAGCTAAATCGCCAATTTTATAAATGCCCATCTTATTTAAATTTTGTTCCATTTGTTTACCAATTCCCCACATTTTAGAAAGAGGAGTGATGGTCCATAATTTTTCTTTAATATCACTATCTTCCCATTTTGCAATATTATTTTTATTATGCTTAGCCTCGATATCCATTCCTATTTTGGCTAAAAGCATATTAGGGCCAATTCCGCAAGTTGCTGTAAGTCCAGTTTTTTCATAAATAGTTTTAAGTATTTCTAAAGCCAGTTCATAATCTGTTTTCTTATACATTTTTAAATAATGAGTAACATCCAAAAAACATTCATCAATCGAGTAGACTAATAAGTCTTCTTCGCTTACAAAATCTAAATAAATACTAATTACTTCTTTACTTTTAGCAATATATAAACTCATTTGCGGATTTACTATATCATATTTAATATTTTTAGGTATTTCATATAATCTTCCTCTTGATTTAACTCCTTGTTCCTTTAGGTAGGGAGTAACTGCCAAGGTTATTGCCCCTTGTCCTTGTTTTTTATTAGCTACTACTAAAGGATAAGTAAAGGGATTAAGTCCTCTTTCGACACATTCGCACGAAGCAAAAAAGCTTTTTAAATCAATACATAAAATATTTCTTTTAAAATTATGATCCATTTTTTCACCGCCCATAGCAAACATTTGTTTATAAATAAAGTATATAATAATCAGCATTCTAATTCAAGTACCTTTTTTTGGTAAAAATGATTGTTAAATTTAAAATAAAATATTATACTTTAATTATGAAGAAATTATTATTAAAATTAATTGATATTTATCAAAGTATGCCTATCTCAAGTCATAGCAATTGTAAATACTATCCAACATGTTCTAATTATGCTAAAGAAGCTATTACTAAATATGGAAGTATAAAAGGTAGTTTTTTAGCTATTAAAAGAATTTTAAAATGTAATCCTTTTAGTAAAGGTGGCATAGATTTAGTGCCTTAAACATATATTGGCAAGTCTTGACATATAGACTTTTTTAAAGTACAATACAAGTTATCTTTGAGAGGGGATTTTATATGAATGATAAAAGTAAAAGAATAATTAATGCCGTTATTTTATCTGTTACCATTATATCATTAGCGGAAAATTTTAGATTAGGTAGTGTTAAAGCTAAAGTAAGTAATGATAATTTACCAATTGAAAATATTGTTGTAGAAGAACAAACTAAAGAAGAAAAATGGAATTCATTTATAGATTCCAATCTCTATTTTATGAGCTTTTATGAACTACAAGAATTACCTATAGAAAAAGTTATTTATACTAAAGATGAAATAAAAAGTTTAATTGCAAGAGGCAAATGTCATGAAATTGTTGAAAGTGATTATTGGGTAAAAGATGATACTGAAACAAAAGATGGAATTACTAATTTTATTTATGTTAGATATGAATCTACTTCTGATAAGTATTTGGGTATCGGTTTTAAATCAGTTAAAACAGAAGATTTAAATGCATTCCTTATTAAAAATAGCAATATGAAAGGTGGCAATCAATCTTATAACATTCAAGAAATTGAAGCCTTTCTTCTATCAGGAAAAGCCGCATTTGATGAATCAGAAAAATGTTATTACATTAATGTGGGTAGTAGCTTTAATAAAGGAAATGTCAGTTATGCTGTGCCTTTTGGATATAGTATAATGGTTAAATATGTTTATGATGAAAATACATGTAAATATGTAAAAACGGATAGCTATTACCAAATCGAAGATTCTAAAGGAATTGAAAGAAGTAGAAAAACGCATATTTTTTAGATTACATTTAAGAAAATTAACATAGGAAAACCATATTGCAAAGCATTCTTAAAAGTGTTAAAATAAATTTGTAAAACGTCGATAAGAAACACGATTATTAGATAGTTTTTAAAAAGAGAATTGATGGTTGGTGAAAATCAATAAAAACCCTAATAATTACTATTCTTTGAGTGAGTTAATAAACTCCGGTTAAGGCCGTTATCAAAAATAAGTTAAATAAAAGGATGGTACCGTGTATTTTATATACTCCTTGGTATAGTCCTTTTTTTATTGGAAAGGAAGATTTTTATGCTTATTGAACAATTTATGCAATCAGCTATTAAATTATCAGATGATATTAATATTTATTTTGATCCATTTAAAATAGAAAAAGAATATCATGATGCAAATTATATTTTTATTACTCACGATCATTACGACCATTATGATGAAGCATCTATTAAAAATGTCATGAATAATAATACTAAAATTATTGTTCCTAAAATTTTAGAAGAAAGAATTAAAGAAATAACCAATAATTTTTTTATAGTAGAGCCAAGTAAAGAATACACATTAGATAATTTAAAGTTTACAACTATTCCCGCTTATAATATTAATAAAAATTTTCACCCCAAAGAAAAAGGTTATGTTGGTTACAATTTAGAATATAAGAATACCCGATATTATATTATGGGCGATACTGATGTAACCGAAGAAAGTAAGAAGGTTAAATGCGATTTTTGCTTTATTCCGATTGGTGGATATTATACGATGGATTATAAGGAAGCTGCAGAATATATAAATTATCTAAAACCAGCAAAAGTTTGCCCTATTCATTATGGTAGTATTGTTGGAGATGAATCTTTAGGAGAAAAATTCAAAGAATTAGTTACAGAAAGTCATGTTTTAATATAAAGGAGGAAAAAACAATGATAAATATTAAAGAAGATGAACATTTAAATCGCCTTAATCATAGTTGTGCGCACCTTTTAGCTCAAGCTGTAAAGCATTTATATCCGAGTGCTAAATTTTGGGTAGGTCCTGTTATTGAAGATGGGTTTTACTATGACATTGATTTAGGTGATAAAGTTATTACTGAGGAAGATATTCCCGTAATTGAAAAGGAAATGAAAAAAATTGCCAAAGATGGTAAAAGAATTGTAAGAAGAGAAATTTCTAAAAGTGAAGCTTTAGAAATGTTTAAAGATGATCCCTATAAATTAGATTTGATTGATCGTATGGATGAAGGTGAAACTGTTATTTCTTGTTATACGCAAGGAGACTTTACTGATCTTTGCCGTGGACCTCATGTAGAAACAGTTAAAGAGTTAAAACATTTTAAATTAACCAAATTTAGCGGGGCATATTGGAAGGGCGATGCCAACAATAAAATGCTTCAAAGAATTTATGGTGTTTGCTTTGATACAGAAGAAGATTTAAATGATTATTTACAAGAACTTGAAGAAGCTAAAGCTCGTGATCATCGTAAAATAGGAAAAGATTTAGATATTTTTATGAGTCACGATCTTGTTGGTAAAGGAATGCCTTTATGGCTTCCAAATGGAGCAATTTTAAGAAAAGAATTAGAAAATTATATTTATAAAAAAGAACAAAAATTAGGTTATAAACATGTTTATACGCCTTGTGTTGGAACAGTTAATTTATATAAAACATCAGGACACTGGGATCATTATAAGGAAAATATGTTTCCTAAAATGCAAGTTGATGATGAAGAGTTTGTTTTACGCCCAATGAATTGTCCTCATCATATGTTAATTTATGGTAATGCTATTCATTCTTATCGCGATTTACCTATTCGCATTGGTGAATTTGCCACCGATTTTAGATATGAAGCAAGCGGAGCAGTTAAAGGCCTTGAAAGAGTAAGATGCATGTGTCAAAATGATGCTCACCTTTTTGTCCGTCCTGATCAAATTGGCGAAGAATTTAAAAAAGTAGTTGAATTAATATTAGATATGTATAAAGATTTTAATATTAAAAATTATAGTTTTAGATTATCTTTAAGAGATAAAAATGATAAAGAAAAATATTTTGATGATGATGAAATGTGGGATGAAGCTGAAAATAAACTTCGGAGTGTTTTAAATGATTTAGGCCTTAATTATTATGAAGGAATAGGTGAAGCAGCATTCTATGGCCCTAAACTAGATGTTCAAATAAAACCAGCTGTTGGTCCAGAAGTAACTTTATCTACTTGTCAACTAGATTTCCTTCTACCAAGAAGATTTAATCTATCATATATAGATTCAGATGGCTCTAAAAAAACACCAGTTGTTATCCATCGAGCAATTTATGGTACATTTGATAGATTTACGGCCTTTTTACTTGAAGAAACCAAAGGTAATTTACCATTATGGTTATCTCCAGTTCAAGTAAATATTATTCCTGTTAATAATGAGTATCACCTAGATTATTGTAAAGAATTAATGAATGAACTACAAAGTTATCGTGTAGAACTAGATGATAGTGATGAAAAATTAAGTTATAAAATGCGTGAAAGTTCTGTAAGAAAAATACCTGTAACAGTGATTATAGGTCAAAAAGAAGTCGATAATAAGACCATTAGTTACCGTTTACTTGGTAGTAGTGAAACAACAACTGTAACTATAGATGAATTTATCAAATATATAGAAAATCGAATTCAAGCGAAAGACTAGGAATTTTATTTCTAGTTTTTTCTTGACTTTCAATAAAAATAAGATAGAATATTATTTGATTAAGGAAGGAATTATAATGGTACAATTTGATCAAGCTTTGGTTTATAAATCTACTTTAGATAAAGTAAACCAAAAGATAGCTAATTTTAAAAGTATTAATTTAGATATGTCTGAATTTGAAAAAGCCAGAGATTCTATTATTAATTCATTAGAAACTGAGAATGTGAGTATTTATCAATATTCGCAAAGAGGTGCTGGTTTAAAACAAAGAGATTTTTTTAGCCAAAATTACCTAGCCGCTTTAAAAAGTTTAGAAAATTTATATGTTGATTTAGAA
>CANRLB010000027.1 GCA_947631365.1 uncultured Bacilli bacterium
CGGGTATTTTTTTATTTATTTGTAAAAAAGAAGATGTTAAGAAAATATTTTATTTATTTTCTAACATCCCCTTTTTTTAATCATCATCAGAGAAAAAATCATCAAAGAATTCATCATCTGTTATTACATTTTCATTAACGATAACACTATCAACATCAATATTAACTTTTGGTTTTTCAATTGTTTTATTTTCTACTTCTTTATCAGGTTCTTTAGGTGATTCTTCTATTTTATTATTTTGAGGTATTATATCAAAATCATCATCTAAATCATCTTTTTTGTCTAATATACTATCATTAAGATTAATGTTACCATCCATTAAATTTTTATTTTGTTCCTTTAATTGATCTTTTTGTCTTTTTTCTTCTTCATCAAGTTCTTTTAATTTACGATCAATATCTTTCATCATTTCATCAATACTTAATCCTCCACCAAGTGGTGAATTTGGAAGAGATGACATTGGATTAGGAGAACTTGGACTATTTAAAGAACTAGGCATTCCAGGTTCAAAATTACTAGGCATCCCAAATGGATTACCCATTGTAAATGGAGATGACATACTACTCATCGGGTCACGACTAAATGGATTAGACATTCCCATGCTTGGATTATTACCTTCCATCATTTTCTTTCTTTTTTCTTCTGTAACAAATTTTTTTAAATCAAACAATTCTATTTGTTGAGTTTCTCTTAAAGGATAAGTAGCTTCTGGATATTCTTCACCCCAGTCAATTTTAAAATTAGGAGTATATTTGGTTTTAAATGGACTCATTCTAAGTCTTAAAATAATAGCATCACCCAATTTTAATTTTTGTAAATCACTTACAGTAACTAATGGTGTAGATGCTGTTTTATCTTTTTCTTTTGATTTAACTTCTCCACATAATTTACTTATTTCTTCTAAAGCTTTTAATTCAGTACTAATTAAATAAACTAAATTACCACAGTTACCTTTAATAACTTGAGCGACATTTTCACCATAAATATCATTTAATTGAGCAAAGTTTTGAATAATAAATGTAAATCTAATATCTCTACTTCTAGCAGCAGATACCATACTATCAACATCTTTTAAAGGAGGCATATTAGCAAATTCATCCAGAATAAAATTGGTACGATATTGAAGTTTTCCTCCATTACTTTGTGCAACATCGATTAATGTTTCATATACTTGTTTTATAAAAATAGTCATTAAACTATGATATGTTTTCTTTTCATCATGAATAATCATGAATACTGCAGTTTTACCTTTACCGATATCCCGCATATCAAAATCGCTATGAGAAAGCATTTCTGATAAATTCTCTCTAGTGGAAAACAATCTTATCTTTTGTCTAAATGTTGATAATAATCCACCTTTAGTATCACTTGGGGCATTAATCGTAGTACTTGCAAACATATAAGCATTACTATCAGGCCCTTTTAAATTAAAATATTCTTTAATATAGTTACTAGTGGCATATCTTTCTTCACCAACTGTACTCATATAATTTATACTATTTAAGTTAACTTCGCTTTCTTTAGCATCTTGAAATAAACCTAAAGCCAACCCAGAAAAGTAGTCAGCAGATCCCTTCTCCCAGAATTCTGAATCACCTTTATTAGATGGATCATACAAAATATTTAAAGCAACGTCATCTAGTAATTCCGTCGCTTTATCAAAATTACCCTCTTTGTAATATTGATAAGGAAGACTTAAAGGATTCCAAGCATTACCATTATTAGGATCTCTGAAGTTTAAAATAATTATTTTATATCCTCTAGCTTCAAGATTTTTTGCTGTTTTTCTATAAATTTCACCTTTAGGGTCAGTAATTATCATACTTTCGCCCTTTTTAGCAAGAAGATTAACCATTGGAAAAACAAGATTTTCAGTTTTACCAGAACCTGTTGAACCAATAACTAAGTTATGATAATCGCCATTATCAACCCAAATTTCTTTACCATTATTAATTAAAGGAATACCCGCAGCACTGATTTCTTTATTACGAGGATTAACTTTTTCTACTTTACTAGATTCTTTTATTTCTTTTTCTTTAGCCCATCTAGCATAACCATCACTTGGTTTTTCATCTGTTACTTTTAATCCAACGCCTTTTTCTTTATCTTTATCAAAAATATAAGATGATACACTTGTAAAAATAAAAATTAAAACACCAATAAATAAACCAATAGTAAAAGGTAAATATTGTCTACTAAAAGCACTTATAGGAATTAAACCGTAAAATGTTCCATTATTTATTAAACAAAAAAGATTAGAAATAGCAAGTGCACATAAATATAATAGAATAAAACAATATAATACAAATAAGAAAAAATCTTTAGGTTCTACTTTAAATTTCATACTGCTCCTCCAAACTAAATATTATTATACTATTTCTAATAATAAAAATAAATATTAAAAGTTAATTTTATATTTCATAATTTTTTCTTCGGTTATTGTTATGGTATGATTTTTTTCATCATTAATAGTATAAATTTTTAAATTATTTTCTTCTTTTAAATTAATTCCAAATATTTGCGAATTAATAAGTTCATAGATATTTTCAATATCATTTTCAAAAGATGATAAATTAGGATATTTTATAAACATTTTTTCATCTAACATTTGATAAGCTCTATTAGAATCTAAAAACATTAAATTAATAAAATCATTTAAATAAAATTCTAATTTCTTATTATCTTTTACTTCTAATTCTTGTAAATTATAACCACTTTGAATAGAAATATTTTCCCCTTTATAATCTGTAGCAAAAGTTAAAATATTTGAAACATTTTTTAAAGGTCTAATAACATAGCTTTTATTACTTACTATAACTAGAAAATTTAAATTATCATCATACAATAAATTATCACCCATCATACTTTGATTAAATAAATAGCCATTAACAAAATAATATGTCAAATAATTAATATTTTTATAATATATTTCTTTTGCTGTATATGATACTGATTCATAATTGGAATAAATAACATTTGAAGCATTAAATTCATCTATATTATTTTCACTTTTAAATGAGTTATCTAATATTTTATATAAAGCTTGATTATTTTTTTCAGCTAATAAACTATAATAATTATTAATAACATTTTGAATAGCAAAAAATATATTAGAATCTGTTAATTCAACTAATTTATTATCTTGCTCATTAATATTTGGAACATAGTTAGGATTAGAATTAGGATTATTAACAGTTATATTACTATTCCGATTATTAATTAAATAAAATATAAATAGAATTAAAATTAAAATAACCACTGCAATTATTAAAATCTTTTTTTTCTTACTATCCATATAATCCTCCTTTAATTACAATTGTTTTCAACATAATTAGTAAAGCTTTCTAAATAATTATTAACTCTTTGAGGGCAATGAACTTCTTTATTATTAGGAGCTTCATAATTTAAACAATAATTAAGAGCTATTTCAGATGCTGAATAATTACCGGTTACGTATTTATAAGTAGTGGGATATAATGGTAATTCTTCATCCAACATATATCCTAGTTGAGCTTTAACTGAACCAATCGAGGCATTTAAATTTTTAGCATAGTCATATAATTTAGCTTTTCTATCCGAAGTAGTCCATTGAACCAAACCATATCCTGCATGATCATTAACAAAATATTCTTTTTTATAAGCTCCACTGTCAACACCATTAGTATAAGCACTATCACTACCAAATCCTTTAATCTCAGGGTGGGCACAATAGCCATAACTATTACCTTTGGCAGATTTACAACAATTACCCTCTTCATAACAGTTTTCCAAATTAGTTGATTTAAAAGCACTTTCTTGGTTAAGGTTAATCATAATACCAATTACCGCATTTTTTGATAAGCCACTTGACATTAAAGCAAGACAAACATTTTGTTTTCCATCTTTGCCTGTTTCAAAATCGGTTATATTAAAACTATTTGTAGGACGAGGATTATCACTACTTACATATTCTAAAGGATCAACTTTTGTACCATTATTTCTTACCTCAAAGTGTAAATGACATCCTGTGGAAGAACCACTTGAACCAATTAAAGCTATTTTTTGTCCCTGTTTAACACTATCCCCTTCTTTAACAGTTAAAGAATTTAAATATAAATGGGCATAGACTGTTTCTATTCCATTATCATGTTCAATTTTAATATAGTTACCATATCCTCCACCGCAACTACTACCTAGACTACCCATACTAGGACATTCATCATTTATCTTAACAACTTTTCCATCTTTGGCAGCAATAACTACATTAGATTCACAATCTCCCGCAATATCAATTCCTTGATGATAACTTTTTGTTCCATTAATAACCCGCCAACCAAATTTAGAAGAAATATAAGTAGTAGATGGTGATCCACCATATATATTTCCTTGGGTTGCTTCAAGACTACCGATTGGCCACCAAAAAGCATCATTTTCGGTAAGACTATAATATGTACAAAAATTATTTAAATCAT
This sequence comes from uncultured Bacilli bacterium, assembly GCA_947631365.1. Lineage (GTDB taxonomy): Bacteria > Bacillota_I > Bacilli_A > RF39 > UBA660 > SIG200. Next base: position 4,452 of record CANRLB010000027.1, read on the forward strand.
ATAAAGTTAAATTATTACTAATTTTATTTTCAATATTACTATTTATAATATTATAAATATTTTTATAATCACTATTACTATAATGTAATCCTTCACTATCATAACTAGTTATAGATTCTTCTGTAAAATTTAAATCAATATATTTTAAATTACTAATATTACTATCAATAATTAAACTTGCCATTTCATTATTAAAATTATTAATTCCTTCATTACTAACATATTTAGCTAAACTATCTTTAACTGGTCCAACAGAAACTATATATATAAAATGATTAGGCCACATTTTTAAAGCCAAGTCTTTAAATTCATCAAAATATTTTTGAGCACTTATATAAGTATAATCATTAACTCCTAACCAAATAATTATGTTATATGAGGCACCTTCTCGCATTTTAGAATTAATTCCTTCAATACCACCAGATGTAGCATTAGTATTACTACTACTAAAAGTACCATTTCCTATTAACCAATTATATCCATAACCTACTCCATAAACCGTGTTATTATTATTTATTACCCCTGATAATAACATTCCTTGCATTCTGGAATCTCCTAAAAACAAAGAATCACGATATACTTGAGTAGTATTATCATCTTCTTCTATATCGCCATTACTATAAACTGCATTTAAAATTTGTTGATATGTTTCACTAGTATCATTTTTTATTTTTTCAATAATGTTAAAATCTAATTCTAATTTATTACTATTATTTAAACTATTTATTGCCGAATTATATGATTCAGAAATATATAAGTAGTTTGATATGGTATCATAAATAGTTGATAATTTTTCATAATTAGAATCTTCTGAAGATAAACTTTGATAACTCATATTACAATCATCAAGTTCAATATCTTTTCTCGAACTATTATACCCTCCTAAACTAAGAGCATTAGTTTTAATAATTATCATTAAAGCTTTTAATTGTTCATCATTTAAATTTTCATTATTACTATAAGCATAAGTTGAACCAATAACATAATCTTTAATAGTTAAAGATGAAGTTATGGAATTAGTACTATCTATACTACAACTATTAAAATTAACCATCGTTTCATTAAAATTACAGGCAGAATCAAAATAACCTAAAGATGAATTATTTTTATTTTTATTATCATCATAAAAAAACATTAAAAAGATAAAGATAATAAAAACAAAAAATATAGCTGCAGAAACAATGATAATTCCATAAGGGCTTTTAAGAAATGTTAAAATACTTTTACCAACATTAATAGAAACTTTTTTAACTGCATCTTTAGCATCCTTAGGAATACCCAATTTACTTTTAACTTTATCTTTTAAATTATCGCCAACTTCTTTGACTTTTTCTTTAGCTAACTCTCCTGGATGAGTTGCCATATAAGCTTTATTTTTAGCATTTGCTATTTTATTACCAATTTGATTTTTTTTAGCTTTAGCATAATTAATTCGATCATTGGCTTTATCAATTGCTGATTTATGGCTCGTATTAGATCCATCAGCTTTTACAGGTTCCCCTTCACTGCCATCATTCATTTTCCAGTTGCGGTCTTTTTCTTTTTTAGCGGCATCTGCCTCTTCATCTAACTCTTTTTGTCTATTAGCATAATAATTGCGATCATAATGTCCCTTTTCATCTTTGGCAGCATTATGTTCTTTTTCACCAAATCTTTGAGATTCTCCTGTATCATATACATCTTCTTCATCATATAAATCCTCAATCTCTTCATCATCGGTATCATAAATATCAAAATCAGTGTCTTCTATAGTAGAATTATCATCTATATTTTGATCATTATAATCTTCATCATTCATAAAAAGACACCACCTAACTATTTAATTTTACCATAATTAAATATTATTTAAAAGTGACAATTTATATTGTAAATTATTTTAATTTATGATTTAATAACTTATTAAAGGAAGAGATACTATGGATTTATGGACAATGTACAATAAAGAAAAAACTTACGCTATCATGAAAAAAGATTATAATGAAGCATATTTTACAATTATCTCTTATTTTATTTATCGCTTTTTTATTAATGGTATATATAAATATTTTTTATATACTTTATTCAAATATAATCATGGTTTGTTAATTCAAGAAAATAAAAATTTAATTAAAGGAGCAATAAAAATAAGGGCAATATATGATAAAATTTTTGAATCACCAAATTTTAAAAAAGATAATTCCACTGGCAATTTATTTACTTTTGTCATTGATGAATCATGCACATTAACCTTTAATATTAATAGAGATTTTATTTTTATAAATTTCTATTTACCACAAATGATTAATAATTTTATGAAAAGACATCATCTTAGTCCCAAAAATATTAAAAGTACTGATATAGAAGATTGTACGTGGAATATAAAATCCTCTTTTGAAAATTTAATAAATGCTTATTATAATGAACAAGATATATTAAATTATTTAGATGAAGATGTTAATGCTTTAATGGAAACTTGGAATATTTCTCTTGATGACTTAATTCAAGTATTCGGGGTTAATCCTATAGAACTATCTAATAATAGAGATGAAGATTTAAAACAAAATAGATAACATAATTTTATGTGAGAGAGTGATTTTATTGAAAATATTTTTAGGTGAAAAATTTGATTGTAATTTAAATTATCAATATGAATTAATAGCGAATAATTTAAGTGATAAATATACCATTACGCAAAATGTTTCCGAAGCCGATGCCCTAGTTTTTGCTTCAACTTGTTGTTGTACTGAAGAAACAATTTTTAGCATTTTAAACTATATTATCGAATGTATTGAACAAAAGAAACCAACAGCTAAAGTTTATTTAACGGGGTGTTTAACAAGAAAATTTAAAGATAAAAAATTTAATAATTGGATCAATGAAATATTTGCAAAGTATATAGATTATGTAATTCCCCAAAATGAACCAGATTTATTATTGCAAAAAATAAATAATGGCTTTGCAAATACTATTGATGATTTTGGCTACTTTTCTTATGATAATAATAATGGTAATATCTATATTTGTAATGGTTGTCTTAATAATTGTGCTTTTTGCAAAACTTCTTATCAAGATTATCCTTTGAAAAGCGCTAGTATTGAAGAAATTTTTGACGTGTTAGATTATAGTAATGAAAATAAAATACAAACAATTAGCTTAATGGGAACCAATATTTGTCAGTATGGAATAGATTTATATAAAAGGCCAAGACTATTAGAAATTATAGAATATATTGATAAATTAGATAATATTAAAAACATTGAATTAATTGGTTTTTCTTATAAAGATAGTATTCAAAACCATTTTGAAGATTATTTAGCATATAGTCCTAAAGTAAGTTATATATCTGGATCTTTAGAAACTGGAAGCAATCGTTTACTTTCTTTAATAAGAAAGGGCTTTACTGCTGAAGAATTTATCGAATTTGTAAATAAAATTAAAAAGTTTTATTCAAAAGAATTAGATTTAAATATTATTTCTGGTCTTCCTACTGAAACTATAGATGATATTAAAGATACTTTAAAAGTTTTAGAGATAGTTAAACCTTATAGAGTAAATATTTGTAAGTATTGCAATTCTAATTTTTTAGATTTAAATAGTTTACCTCAACTATCTAATGAACAAATAAGTAATAATACAAGAATATATTCAAATGTTTTAACAAGAAGAAAAGTTAGAAATCAAATAATTGGTTTTTAATCGTTTTATCCATGAATGTTCATACTTTAACTATTTAGTCCATTCAATATCTGGTAAAACATTTCCAGATCTTTCAAAGATAATTTTTCCACCAGCATTTAATGTTTCTTCAACCAATAAACTTTCACATTTTACTAATTATGAGTTTATTATAGTACAAAAAATGTTTTTGGATATAATAATTTAAAAAAATGTAATAATACTAATAAATAAAGAACTTACTCAATGTTCTTGTTTTATATATGTTAAAGTGTTAAAATAATTTAAGTGAAAAAACACCTAATTAACCATGTCTTTTTGGAGGTAATTTATGTTTGAATTAGTATCTAAATATAAACCTAGTGGAGATCAACCTGAGGCAATAAATGAATTAGTTGATGGTATTAAAAACGGAAAAAAAGAACAAGTTTTACTCGGAGCAACCGGTACTGGTAAAACTTTTACTATAGCCAATGTAATTGCGAGTGTTAATAAACCTACTCTAGTGCTTGCTCATAATAAAACTTTAGCGGGTCAACTTTATTCCGAATTTAAAGAATTATTTCCAAATAACCATGTGGAATATTTTGTTTCCTATTATGATTATTATCAACCAGAAGCATATGTACCATCAAGTGATACTTACATTGAAAAAGATGCCTCTATTAATGATGAAATTGATGAGCTTAGACATAGTGCAACATCAGCTTTAATAAACTATCGTGATGTTATTGTTGTAGCATCTGTATCTTGCATATATGGTATTGGTGAAAAAGATGAATACGAAAAAAATATGTTAGTTTTAACATTAGGGGATCATGTTAATCGTAACCATATTATTAATAAACTTGTTGATATGACTTATGAGCGGAGTGATTTAGATTTTCACCGTGGTACATTTAGAGTAAGAGGTAATTCTATTGATATCGTTCCTGTTAACGAAAAAGAGTCAGGTATTAGAATTGAATTAGATGATGATGTTGTTGATGACATTACGGTTTTTGATCCATTAACCGGTGCCGTTAAAGAAAGTAAAAAATCAATTGCTATCTCCCCTGCTTCGCACTTTGTAACAAGTCCTGAAAAAATGGAAGAAGCTATTAGAAGAATTGAAAAAGAATTAGAAGAAAGAATTAAATATTTTCATGAAGCTGGTAAATTTATTGAGGAACAACGAATTAAAGAAAGAGTTAATTATGATTTAGAAATGCTTAAAGAAACGGGTTATTGTAATGGTGTTGAAAACTATGCTAGACAATTAGCTTTAAGAGATGAAGGTGTTACTCCCACTTGCTTAATCGATTTTATGCCTGATGATTTTTTACTTGTTGTTGATGAATCCCATGTTACTCTTCCTCAAGTAAGAGGGATGTATAATGGAGATCGGATGCGTAAACAAACTTTAGTTGATTATGGTTTTCGTCTTCCTTCTGCTCTTGATAATAGACCTTTAAAATTTCCCGAATTTGAAAGCAAAATAAAAAATGCTATTTATGTATCGGCAACCCCTGGTGATTATGAGCTAGAGAAAGTCAATCATCATGTAGTTGAACAAATTATTAGACCAACAGGACTTTTAGATCCAATTATTGAAGTAAGAAAAACCGAAGGTCAAATTGATGACATAATTTCTGAAATTAATAAAAGAATTAAACTTAATGAAAGAGTATTAATTACAACTCTTACAATTAGAATGAGTGAAGAATTAACCAATTATTTAAAAGAGATGAATATTAAAGTAGCCTATCTTCATAATGAGATTAAAACTTTAGAAAGATTAAAAATAATTCATGATCTTAGATGTGGTATTTATGATGTTGTTGTTGGTATTAACCTTTTAAGAGAAGGAATTGATATACCTGAAGTTAGCCTAATATGTATCCTAGATGCTGATAAACAAGGATTTTTGCGAAGTGACCGCTCATTAATTCAAACAATTGGTAGATGTGCGAGAAATGAACATGGTAAAGTTATTATGTATGCTGATATAATAAGTGAAGCCATGGATATAGCTATTAAAGAAACAGAAAGAAGAAGAAAAATTCAAGAAGAATATAATAAAGAACATGGCATTATTCCGAAAACAATTGTTAAAGACATTAAAGAAGTAATTTCTAATAATATTAAAGAAGAAAAGAAAAAGACTAAATTAAGTAAAAAAGAAACCGAAAATATGATTATTAAAATTGAAGAAGAAATGAAAAATGCAGCAAGAAATTTAGATTTTGAAAGAGCTATGGAACTTAGAGATATATTATTTGAACTTAAGGGAGATTTAAAAAAATGAAAGCATTAATTACAGGAGCATCTTCTGGTATAGGAAGAGATATGGCTAGATATTTAAATGAATTAAATATTGATTTAATATTAGTAGCAAGAAGAGGTAAACGTTTAGAAGAACTAAAAAAAGAATTACATGTAAATACTAAAATTATTACTTTAGATTTAAGTTTAAAAGAAAATGTTTATAAGTTATATGAGCAAGTAAAAGATGATAATATTGATATTTTAATTAATAATGCTGGCTTTGGTTTATTTGGTGATTTTACGGAAACTGATTTAGATACGGAACTTAAAATGATTGATGTAAATGTTAAGGCACCTCATATATTAACAAAATTATTTTTAAAAGATATGGTAAAAAAAGATCAAGGCTATATTTTAAATGTCGCATCTAGTGCGGGTTTTATGGCTGGTCCTCATTTAAATACTTATTATGCCACTAAAAATTATCTTGCTAAACTTTCAATGGCTATCAATGAAGAATTAAGATGCAATCATAGTAAAGTTATTGTATCTTGTTTATGTCCCGGTCCCGTTGATACTGAATTTAATAAAGTAGCTAAGGGAGTGTTTGCTACTAAGGAAGCTAAAAGTAGTTATGTTGCTAAATATGCCATCGATAAAATGTTTAAGGGAAAAATGATTATTATTCCTACTTTAAAAATGAAACTAGCCATATTTGGTATTAGATTTATTCCTTATCGTTTACAACTTATTATTGCGGGCCATATTCAAATGAGAAAAACAAAAAAAGATTATTAAGTTTAATTACTTTTTCTAAACACCTATTTCTTTCAATTAAATATTCTCTATTACGAAAAAATGTGTCTAGACACACTTTTTCGTAATAGATTTTTATATTATAATAAAAAAACAATATCGTAATGATATTATTTTTGTCTTTGTCTTTTAGTGCCAGCTTCTACAGGCACTGTTTCAGCAACACTTAATTTTTCCATTCTTTTAATTTTTGGTTTCTTAAGGCAATAATAAAATACTTGCATAAAGGCTTATAGTATGCTATTATATTCGACTATGAAGGAGGGGAAATATTATGGATGAAGCTAATTTAGCAAACTCTTTAAGCAATAAAACAACTAAAATTTTGGAAAAGATGGAAACTATTTTTAATAGTGATAAAGATGTTTTAAGCTTTGATTTTATGATGACTAGTGAAGAATTAAATAATTTCTTAAATTTATTTGCACCAGAAGAAATTTTAAAAGCTGGTATTGAAGGATATGAAGAAGAAATTGGTTATGTCCTTAATCCAACTCCAAATGATCCAGTTTGTACATACTATTTTTTATTAACTGACACTGGAAAATTAATATTAATAACTACCTGGTATTTTTCTAGTATTGACTGTGGATACAAGGTTGGCATTGGAAGTACTACCACTGATACAGATTTTAAAATTAAAATTGAAGGTAGAAAATATTTTAATATTATGGATTTAGATGGTTATTGTCATTTTAGAGTACTAGCTTTTCCTGAGGTACTTAGATTACGTGGTAAAATGTTAAGAAATGTATTAACACCAATTAATATGGATGTAATCTTAAAAAGAGCTCAAGAAGAACCTTTGAATCAAGGAAGTCACTTAAAAAGAGCTAGATAAAATTTTATAAAAAAAGTTAGAATTAATTTTCTAACTATTTTTTATATTGAAAATTTTTGCCGTTTACGGCATTTTTTTTCAATGATTAATTTAATATATTTTTATTTAGTAAAAATTCTTTTAAACCAATAATTTCTATTCCTTCTTCATTAACCCACGATTTTATATCATCTTTAACTACAATTATCTTTTTAAAATTATCGTTTATATTAATTAAAGATTTTTCCTCTTGAATTGTTTTTTCTCTTGTCTCCAGCCCTAAACAAACTTGAATATAATATTTTTTATCCCCTTCATTACAAATAAAATCAACTTCTAATTGTTTTCTTTTATCGCCTTCTCTTATTTCAACGACTCCAACATCAACATTATATCCTCTTACTAAAAGTTCATTATAAACTATATTTTCTATTAAATGATTTTCTTCCATTTGTCTAAAATTAAGTCTAGCATTTCGAAGACCTAAATCAGCGAAATAATATTTATAAGGAGTATTAATATATTTTTTCCCTTTAACATCATATCTTTGGACTTTTTCTACTATAAAAGCATTTAATAAATAATTAATGTAAGAATCAATGGTATTTATAGAAACATCTTTAATACCATTACTTATATATGTATTTGTAATTTTATTGGCATTAGTGTAAGAACCAACTGAAGAAGCTAA
>CANRLB010000028.1 GCA_947631365.1 uncultured Bacilli bacterium
GTTCTTGTAGCTCAGTTGGATAGAGCGTACGCCTCCGACGCGTAAGGCCAAGGGTTCGATTCCCTTCAAGAACACCAAAAATAATAAAAATCTCGAACTTTTCAATTGAATTGATTTGTTTGAGTTTTAATATATAAAATTTATGATAAACTAATTTTAGTAATTAAGGGGAAATATTAATTAAGAAAATTTTAAGAAATTTATAAGATAATGTTAAAGACAAAATTATTACTTTTTGATAAGATAATATTATCTATATGGAGGTACCCATGTCAAAAAGAAAAAAAAGACATTTAAAAAAATTCATTAAAATTTTTTTAGTTATATTAGTTACTTTTATAGTCTTAAATTATTCTATTCCCAAGATTAAAAAAATACTATATGTAAATAACGAAGTAAAAGAATGTAATAAAATTAATGAAAAACCTCTTAATATTGAAGATATCGATTTAGATGAAAATCTACCAACTTTAGAAAAATTACAAATTCTAAAAGAATATGATAATAGAATTAATAAGATTATTGATAATTATGATTTATATCCTTTAGATCTTTTAGAAAATTTTACAAGAGATTTAGATTTGTTAAATTTTGTATTAGATTATCCTTTAAAATATGGTAATACTTATAGTGATAATGTAGGAAGTGTTGAAAAAGGAGTTATTCCTTTACTAATTCAATGGGATGAAAGATGGGGCTATTATAAGTATGGTGAGACAAGTATTGCAGTTGAAGGATGTGGTCCAACAGCATTAGCCATGGTAATTTCTGGCCTTACTGGTAATAATAAAGTGACTCCCACTAAGGTTGCTGATTTTTCTTTAAAAAATGGTTATTATGTAAATGGGACTGGAACAAGTTGGGACTTAATGACAAAAGGAGCAGAGGCTTTTGGGTTAACAGTAAAAGAAATTCCTTTAGCTAAAAATACTATTTATAATGCTTTAGAAAATGAGCATCCCATAATTTGTAGTATGCGCCCTGGAGATTTTACTAGAACTGGTCATTTTATTGTTTTAGTTGGAATTGAAAATGGCAAAATAAAAGTAAATGACCCTAATAGTAAAAAAAGAAGTAGTAAACTTTGGACATATGAAGAATTAAAACCACAAATAAAAAATCTTTGGGAATTTACGATATGATATAATTTAAGTGCGGTGATTATAATGAATATTTTAGTAGTAGATGATGAAAAAGAAATAGCTGATTTAATAGAAATTTGTTTAAAAAACGCTAATTATAATGTCTATAAATATTATTCTAGTATTGATGTCTTAAATAATTTAAAAACTTTAAATATTGATCTTGCTATTCTAGATGTTATGATGCCTGATTTAGATGGTTTTTCATTATGTCAAAAAATAAGAGAAACTTATAATTTTCCTATAATATTTGTAACTGCTAAGGTGGAGGATCTCGATAAAGTAAATGGTCTTACCATTGGAGCAGATGATTATATTACTAAACCATTTCAACCATTAGAATTAATGGCTCGGGTGAAAGCTCAATTAAGAAGATATAAAAATTATAACCAAATTGCTAATCAAGATGAAAACATTATTAATTTTCGAGGTATTTTAATAAATAATAATACTCATGAATTTTATTTCAATGATCAAAAAATAGAACTTACGCCAATAGAATTTCAAATTCTTTGGTATTTATGTTTAAATAGAGGTAATGTTATTAAAACCGAAGATTTATTTATGAATGTTTGGCAAGAAAAATATTATGAAAATGATAATAATACTATAATGGTTCATATTAGACATTTAAGAGAAAAAATGCAAGACACCGGTAAAAAACCTAAATATATTAAGACTATATGGGGAGTTGGATATAAAATTGAAAAATAATTTAGTCAAAAAACCTTTTTAAATTTTTTAATTAAGTTAGGAATATGGACTTTTTCTTTTCCTATTTTTTTCATATTAATAATTGTTATTGTTTATTATTCTGATTTTCAATGGTTATATGATTTTTCCCCCAAAACCTATCGAATTGGTGTTGCTTTTCTAAATACTTTATTTACGACTAAGTTTTGGATAATAATGATTATTATCTGGTTAATTGGATGTATTATATTAATTTATAATTTAATTAAAAAAATATTTTCTTATGTAAATGCCCTAAGTCAAGCATCTTCTAATTTATTAAGTAAAGAAGTTGAATATATAGAACTTCCAAGTGAACTTGAAGATTTACAAATAAAACTTAATCATTTAAAAAGAGAATATGAAAATAATGAGAAATTAGCAAAAGAAAGCGAGCAAAAGAAGAATGATTTAATTGTTTATTTAGCTCATGATTTAAAAACTCCTCTTACATCGATGATTGGTTATTTATCTTTACTTGATGAAATAAAAGATATGCCAAATGATAAAAGAGAAAAATATATCAGTATTGCTCTTAATAAATCATATAGATTAGAAGATTTAATTAATGAATTATTTGAAATAGCTAGGTTTAATTCTGAAAAAATAATTTTAGAAAAAGACGAAATAAATTTAACTCTAATGTTAGAGCAAATTATTGATGATTTTTATCCAATTTTAAAAGAAAATAATAAAGAAATTAAATTTAATTATCATGATAAAATAATCATAAATGGTGACTCTGATAAAATAGCTCGGGTATTTAATAATTTAATTAAAAACGCCATTAGTTATAGTAAAGATAATTTAATAACAATAGATATTTCTCTAAGTAATGATTTTGTAACCATAATTATAAGTAATAAAGGAAAAATTCCTAAAGAAAAATTAAGTAAAATATTTGAAAAATTTTATCGAATAGATTCATCTAGAACATCATCATCAGGTGGAAGTGGGTTAGGCCTTGCTATTTCCAAAGAAATAGTTGAATTACATGGTGGAAATATAAGTGCCACTAGCGATGATGATTATACTAGTTTTATAGTTAAATTACCAATAAATTTTAAGTAAATCTTAAGTTTTTTATAAGAGATAATTAAAAAACAATCATTTATAAATTGCTACAATTTAATTGTTAAATGATTGTTTTTTTTAGTGGAGGTTTATATGCAAAGAAAAAGATTAACGCAGATAATGCCATTTTTAATACCTATTAGAATATGGCAAAGGACTTTATTTTGTAAAATTAAAATGTTTTTTGATCAAAATACTTACGCCAAAAACGTTGGGGAAATACTTCCTTATGAAATAAGTAGTACGAAAAGTTTATTAATAAATGAAAATAGTGGTTATGATATTCAATATCAAGAAAATAAAGTTCATAATTTAAAAATTGTTAGTAAAACAATGAATATGATCTATATTTATCCTCATGAAACATTCTCTTTTTTTTATTTAGCTAAAAATAGTCATAAATTTGGTAAATATAAAAAAGGTTTAGTTTTAATTAATAATGAAATAGTACCTAGAGTAGGCGGGGGAATATGCGGGCTTAGTAATTTATTATATCTTACATTTTTAAAAACTCCTTTAACTATTATTGAAAGGCATGGCCATAAAGTAAAATCTCTTCCTAATGCCTCATCTTTTGATTTAGATGGTGTTGATGCCACCATTAGTGATGGCTGGTTAGATTTAAAAGTTAGAAATGATACTAACAATATCTATCAAGTAGTTATTGAATTTGATAAACAATATATGTATTGTAAAATTCTTTCTAATCAAGATAGTGATGTAATATTTGATATTAAAAATGCTAATTTAAAATATTTTAAAAAAGATGGCAAAGTATTTGAAAAAGTGGAAGTTTTAAAAGAAATTAAAGATAAAAATACTAAAGATATTATAAGTAATCAAAAATTATATGATGAAGTGGTAGAGGTAACTTATGAACTTCCTAAAGAATTAATTGTGGAGGAAAAATGAAAAAATTAAAAATAGCTTGTTTATTTGGGGGTTCATCTAGTGAATATCAGATTTCTTTATTATCAGCTTCATCAGTTTTAAAAAATATTAATCAAGAAAAGTATGATGTTATTATGATTGGCATAACAAAAGATGGAAATTTTTATTTATATAATGGAAATATTGAAAAAATAGAAAGTGATACTTGGTTTAATCAAAATGATTGTCAAAAAATTACATTTTCTTCTAATAAAATAGATCATGGAATAATTATTATAAATACCCAAGAAATTATTAAAATTGATATTGCTATGCCTATTTTACATGGCCAAAATGGTGAAGATGGAAGATTACAAGGTCTATTAGAACTAGCTAATATTCCTTATGTTGGCTGTGGGGTTAGTGCCTCAAGCATTGGGATGGATAAATATTTAGCTCATGAGTTAGTTAAAAATCATAATATTTTAACACCTAATAATTATCGTTTTAGTAAAAATGATAATTATCTAACTATTAAAAAGAAAATAGAAAACTTAAAATATCCTATTTATGTTAAGCCTTTAAGAGGAGGCTCTTCGATAGGAATTACTAAAGTTAATGAATTAAATAATTTGAATAAGGCACTTAAATTAGCTTTTTCATTCGATGATTTTATTATTATTGAAGAGAGTATAAATGGTTTTGAAGTAGGTTGTGCAATATTAGGTAATGATAATTTGGTGGTTGGAGAAGTTGATGAAGTAGATATTCAGAAGTCTTTTTTTGATTATGAAGAAAAATATCATACAAAAACTAGTCAAATTATTTTACCAGCTAGACTTCCTAAAAATGTAAGAGAAGAAATTAAAAAAACGGCTTTAAAAATTTATCAAATATTAGATTGTCAAGGCTTAGCAAGAGTTGATTTATTTTATACTAAAGATAAAAAAATTGTTTTTAATGAAGTTAATACCCTTCCAGGATTTACTGTTCATAGTAGATTTCCTTCAATGCTAAAGGAGGCTGGTTATAGTTTTACAGAAATAATTGATGAATTAATTAAATTAGGGTTAGAAAATAAAAGATAAATGAGGAAAAATGGAAGAAGAATTTTTAAAAAATAGAGCATGGGCAGAATTAAATTTAGATAATTTAAAACATAATATAGAAGAAATAAAAAAAGTAATTTCTAAGAAAACCAAAATAATGGCAGTTTTAAAAGCTAATGCATATGGTCATAATTTAGTAATAATTGCTCAAAAATTAAATGAAATAGGTATTTTGGATTTTGCTGTTGCTACTTTAGATGAAGGTATTACTTTAAGAAAGCATAAAATTAAAGGCAATATTTTAATAATGGGATATACTAGTATTGAAAATATTAAATATGTCATTCATTATGATTTAATTCAAACTATTATTGATGAAGATTATGCTAATTCTCTTAAAAAATTAACTTATCTATCTAAATTAAAAGTCCATTTAAAAATAAATACGGGGATGAATAGATTAGGAATAAATTATCAAAATTACCAATTTATTAAAGATTTATATCTTAATAAAAAATTTAATATTTTAGGAATATATACACATTTAAGTACATCAAATAGCCAAAATAAAAGTGCTATTTTATTTGCTAAAAAACAAATAGAGCGTTTTGATAAAGTAATTAATAATTTAAAAAATGATAAGATTAATGTTGGCAAAACTCATTTACAAAGTAGTTATGGTATTTTAAATTATCCCCATTTAAAATATGATTATGTAAGAGCGGGCATTCTGATTTATGGCTTATATAATGATAATTATACATATGGCAAAATTAATTTAAATCTTTTACCAGTTTTATCCCTAAAAGCGAAAATAGTAAGTATTAAAACAATAAAAAAGGGTGAAATAGTTGGTTATGGAAGAAAATATGTGGCTAAAAAAGAAGAAAAAATTGCTACAGTCTCCATAGGATATGTTGATGGTTATCCTAAAAATTTAGAAAATCTAAATATTAAGGTTTTTGTAAATAATAAATATGCTTTGGTTATTGGTAAAATATGTATGGATCAATTAGTTATTAATGTTAGTCATATTCCTAATATTAAAGTTAATGATATAGTAACTTTAATTGGTGAAAATAAATATATAAAAGCTGAGTATATTGCCACTAAATTAAAAACTATTACTCCTGAATTATTAGGAAGACTAGGAAGTCGTTTAAATTATCTGGTAGTTAAATAAGATATAAATTTTTTAAAGTATACATCAAACTTAAAGTTATTTAAATGGCTAATAAACTCTTGATGTATGTAAAAAAGTACATCATAATTAAATTGGAGGTGAAAAATTATGAATACAATAAATATAACTAAAGCAAGAGCTAACTTATTTAAATTAGTATCAGATGTAAATGTAGGATTTAATCCCATAACAATTGTAAATAATAAAGGAAAAAATGCGGTATTAATATCAGAAGATGAGTGGAAAAGTATTGAAGAAACTTTATATTTATCAAATACACGGTATGTTGAAAATATAAATAATATAAAAAATAACGAAAATTGGGATAATGCCAAGGAATATAAAAAAGATGAAGAATGGTAATTTTTATATGATGGAAGATCCCTTTTGTTATCCCAAGGCTTATGAAAAATTAATAGGAGAGTTAACTGGCTTATATTCTAGAAGAATAAATAGAGAACAACAAATTTTTATGAGGTTGATGAAGATAAAAAAAATTCACATTTTAAGAATGTGGACTCATTATGGAAAATTACAATAATTGATTATTTACTTTAATAAAAAAAATATATATGTTATAATAAAGTAGTAAGGGAGATTGGATTTTATGAACAGAATTTATCCAAAAGAATTATTAATAAAACAATTAAATGAATATAAAGGAATACTTCAAGAGACGATAATAAATTATTTAAATTCACTAATAGAATTAGAATTTTCGGTTGTAAGAGATTATATTAGCAATTCTGATAGACAAGCCTTAGCTGAATTAGAATTATATAAAAATATAGCAATTTATAATATTTATAATAGAGCTAAAACTTTTTTTGCAAAACAAAATGGTAATTTTATTATAGCGGAAGATACTGGTACGGTGAAAAGATTAGGTGTTTCAACTAAACTAGGAAATAGATACGTAGAATTATTTGATTTTAATTATAGCGAAATTATTCCTAATAGATGGGGTGGAGAATATAATATACCTGTTGGCTTTAAGACATTAAAAATTGGCGATATTTCATTATTTCAAACCATTGAAAGTAAAGAAATAAAAGAAGCGGAAATGGGTAGAATAATGAGAAAATTGGAAAGATTATATGCTTCCAAAAATCCATATCGTTCATGTAAAATAGGTCCCGGAGCATGTTGGGAAGTTGATCATGAAAACGAAATAAAAGAATATGAAGCCCAATTTCAAAAATTAGATAGTAAAAAAGAATTAAGTGATAAAGATAAAAGGGAAATAGAAATAACAAGAAAAATTTATAATTTGCTATTAGAAGATCTTGGTTTAAAAGACGAAAGCTTTGATGAATTTTTGCCTGATTACGGTTTAGAACCAACAGTGCTTAAGAAAACCCTAGTTAAAAGAATGCCTAATTTAACAATTAAAAATAATATCAATTATATATAAAAAGATTATTTACCTAACAAACTAATTGTAAATTTTATTTTAACAAGTCAAATGACTTGTTTTTAAGTGACTAAAGAACTATCTTTTGATATAATTAAAATGATGGGTAGGTTAGGATAAAATGAATTACTTAACGGATTTAAATAAAGAACAAAAAGAAGCTGTAATGCATATAGATGGTCCTTGTTTAGTTGTTGCGGGAGCAGGAAGTGGTAAGACTAAAGTTTTAACAACAAGAATTGCTTATTTAATAGATAATGGTATTTATAGTAGTCATATCTTAGCTATAACATTTACAAATAAAGCGGCCAAAGAAATGAAAGAAAGAATTAATAAACTCGTTAGTAATAATTATGCTTTTGTGGGAACATTTCATTCTTTTGGGTTAAGAATTATTAAAGAAAATTATCGTGAATTTGGTCTTACTAGTAATTTTACAATTATGGATTCTGATGATGTTTTAAGTATTATTAAAAAAATTATGAAAGATTTAAATTATGATATTAAAGATATATCACCATCATTTATAAGAAATAAGATTAGTTTTATTAAAAATGAAATGTTAAGTGATGCCGAAGTAACAAGATATTTTGCTTCCGAAATAGAAAAAAAAGTAGTAGAGGTTTATTTTAGATATCAAGATGTTTTAAGAAAAAATAACGCTATTGATTTTGATGATTTATTGAAATTACCAGTTGATTTATTTATGAAAAATCAAAGTATTTTAGATAAATATCAAGAAAAATATCAATATATCTTAGTAGATGAATATCAAGATACTAATGAAGTTCAATATAAATTAATTAAATTATTAGGTAGTAAATATCATAATATTTTTGTTGTTGGTGATCAAAATCAAGCTATTTATGGTTTTAGACAAGCTAACTATAAAAATATTGTTAATTTTGAAAAAGATTATGTAGATGCTAAAGTTATAGTTTTAAATCAAAATTATCGTAGTACAACTAATATATTGAATGCTGCCAATTCTGTTATTAAAAATAATGTTGAAAGAAAAGAAGTTAATTTATATAGTGAACTTGGCGAAGGCGTTAAAGTTAAATATATAAGAAGTAATGATGGGGCAAGTGAAATAAATAATATTATAAGTGAAATAAAAGACTTATTAAATCTTGGCTATCATTTAAAAGATATAGCTATCTTTTACCGGACTAATGCCCAATCAAGAGCTTATGAAGAAGCTATGCTTAAAAATAATTTTGCCTATCGGGTAGTAGGAAGCTTTTATTTCTATAAAAGAAAAGAAATTAAAGATTTAATTAGTTATTTAAGATTAATAAGTAATCATAATGATGATGTTTCTTTAAAAAGAGTTATTAATGAACCAAAAAGAGGTATTGGAGCTAAAACAATTGATAATTTAGAAGAACTTGCAAGTAAGGAAGGTGCGTCTATTTTTGATGTTATTAGTAAAGGAAAAGAATTAGAATTTAAAAATTTAATTATTAAATTAACAGATGAAGCAGAAAATATGTCTTTAACAGAATTAATTGATGCCGTTATAGAAGAAAGCGGAATGCAAGAAGAATTTACTAAAGATAATTCGTTAGATGGGGAAATTAGATTAGATTATTTAAAAGAATTTCGAAGTATTACAGAAAATTATCAAAATGCAACTGGTAGTGTTAATTTACAAGATTTTTTAGAAGAAATAAGTTTAATTGCGGATGTAACGGAGCATCAAGAAGAAGATGATTCAATCACCCTTATGACTTTCCATAGTGCTAAAGGACTAGAATTTAAGGTTGTCTTTATGGTAGGAATGGAAGAAGGACTTATGCCTCATCAAAATTCTTTACTTGAGGAAAGTGAACTTGAAGAAGAAAGAAGACTTTGTTATGTTGGTATAACAAGAGCTAAAGAAAGATTATATTTAACCAACGCTAAAAGAAGGATGCTTTATGGTAAAGATATGTTTAATCCTCCCTCAAGATTTATTGATGAAATAAATAAAGATTATTTAGAAACCAATATTAATGAAGAACCAAAATTTAAAAAAGAGTTATTTTATAGTGATGATGAAAATGAATTTTCTAGTGGCGATGTTGTTAATCATTTAACATTTGGCCGTGGTGTTGTTATTGGCGTTGATGATCGTTTCGTAAGCGTTGCTTTTAATAAAGAATTTGGAATTAGAAAATTTTTAAAAAATTATAAAGGTTTAAGAAAGGAAGATAAAAAATGAAAAAAGATTTAACATTACTCGTTTTAGCAGCAGGTATGGGGAGTAGATTTGGAGGACTTAAGCAAATTGAACCTGTGGGACCAAATGGCGAATTTATTATCGATTATTCTATATATGATGCTATAAAAGCAGGTTTTAACAAAGTTGTCTTTATTATTAAAGAAGAAAACTATGAGCTTTTTAAAGAATCAATTGGTAAAAGAATAGAAGATAAAATTAAAGTAGAATATGTCTTTCAAAAAATGGAAGATATTCCTGTAAGTATAAATATTCCAAAAGAGAGAGTCAAACCTTTAGGAACAGCTCATGCTATTTACTGTGCCAGAAATGTTATCCATGAAAATTTTGCTATTATTAACGCTGATGATTTTTATGGCCGTGATGGCTATTTAAAAGCTAGTGAATTTTTAAAAAATAATCAAGATAATGAATATGCTAATATTGCTTATGAAGTTGGTAATACTTTAACTTTAAATGGTGAAGTTAAAAGAGGGATTATTTTTACTACTAATGGTTATTTAGATAAAATTGTTGAAAGTAGTGTCAAAGAAAATAATGGCCTTGCTTTATGTAAACCATTAAATGGTGATTTAGAATTTAGTGTACCTTTAAATCAACCGGTTTCTATGAATTTATTTTGCTTTACTCCTCAAATTTTTACTTATTTAGAAAATCATATTGAAGAATTTTTTAATAATTGCGAAGATTTACTTAAAGATGAGTGGCTAATTCCGAATGTCGCTTTTGAAAGTGCTAAAGAAAATAAGCAAAAAATTCAAATAATTTGTACTAATAGTAAATATTTAGGTATGACTTATAAGGAAGATTTAGAATCCTTAAAAGAGGGTTTAAAAAATGAAATAAATAATGGTGTTTATAATAATAATTTATGGAGTTAAATATGAATCCTAAAGAAAGAATTGAAGAATTAGTTAAAATTTTAAATGACGCTAATTATAATTATTATGTTTTGGATAATCCCACTATCACTGATCAAGAATATGATAAATATTTAAGAGAATTAGAAAATTTAGAAAAAAAATACCCAGAATATATATTAGCAAACAGTCCTACTAAAAGAGTTGGGGGAGAAGTTATTGATAAATTTGAAAAAGTAACTCATAAGATTCCTCTTTTAAGTATTAGTGATGTTTTTAATGAAGATGAAGTAAGAGATTTTGATAATAAAATTAAAAAATTAGGAGTTAATCCTGAATATGTTTGTGAGCTTAAAATTGATGGCTTAGCAGTTTCCCTTCAATATGAAAAAGGTGTTCTTGTAAGGGGAGCAACTAGGGGTGATGGTGTTGTTGGTGAAGATATAACTCATAATGTTAAAACAATTAAAGTAATTCCTTTAAAGTTAAAAAGAGAAATTGATATTGAAGTTCGTGGCGAAATATACATGGACAAAAAAACTTT
This sequence comes from uncultured Bacilli bacterium, assembly GCA_947631365.1. Lineage (GTDB taxonomy): Bacteria > Bacillota_I > Bacilli_A > RF39 > UBA660 > SIG200. The sequence continues at coordinate 11,093 of CANRLB010000028.1, forward strand.
AGAAGTAATTAATAAAGAAAGAGAAGAAGAAGGACTGCCTCTTTTACAAAATGTTAGAAATGCTGCTGCTGGTAGTGTAAGACAACTTGATTCCAAAATTGCTGCTAAAAGAAATTTAAATAATTTTATTTATCATTTACCTAATCCTTTAGATTATGGGATTACTAAGCATAGTGATGCTTTAAAATTTATGCAAGATTTAGGCTTTAAAATAAATCCTGCTAATAGAGTAGTTAAAAATATTAACGAAGCTCTAGATTTTATCCATGAATATACGGAAAAAAGAGAAAGCCTTCCTTATGAAATTGATGGAGTTGTTATTAAAGTAAATGATATCAACGAACAAAGAGAACTTGGTAATACCGCTAAGTATCCAAGATGGGTTGTAGCCTATAAGTTTCCTCATAATGATGTTTTAACTAAATTACAAGATATTATTTTTACTGTCGGACGTACTGGTCAAATTACACCTAATGCTGTTTTAGATCCAGTTTTAATTATGGGTTCAACTGTGGCAAGAGCAACTTTACATAATGAAGATTTTGTTAATAATTTAGGTTTAATGATTGGTGATACTGTTATTGTCCATAAAGCTGGCGATGTTATTCCTGAAGTAAAGGGAAGTGTAATAGAAAGAAGAACTGGAGCTGAAAAGCCATTTAAAATGATAACAGAATGTCCTATCTGTCATACTAAGTTAATTAAAAAAGAAGGCCAAGTCGATTATTATTGCCCTAATGAATTATGTCCTGCAAGAGGTATTGAAGCCTTAATTCATTTTGCTTCAAGAGATGCGATGAATATCGATGGTTTGGGTGATGAAATAATTGAAGATTTTTATAATGAAGGTTTTTTAAAAAGTATTCCTGATTTTTATCATTTAAAAGAACTTGAAGATGAAATATTATTACTTGAAGGTTTTGGCCGTAAAAGTTTTGATAATATGATTAGTGCCATAGAAAATAGTAAGAAAAATAGTTTAGAAAAATTATTATTTGGTTTAGGTATTAGCGGTGTTGGTAGTAAAACAGCTAAAATACTTGCAGAATATTATGGCGATATTGATTCATTAATGCAAGCTTCTAAAGAAGAACTTCTTAATATTAAAGATATTGGTGACATACTTGCAGAAAGTATTTATAATTATTTTAAAGAAAATCGCAATTTAATAGATAAGTTAAAAATGCTTGATATTAATATGAAATATCTTGGTATAAAGAAAAAAATTAATGAAAATATTACTGGTAAAAAATTTGTTATGACGGGGGCTATATCATTTATGACTAGAGATGAAATTAGAAATTTAATCGAAGAATATAGTGGAACTTTTTCAGATTCAGTTAGTAAAAAAACTGATGTAGTAATTGTTGGTACTGATCCCGGAAGTAAATATGATAAAGCTAGAGAACTTGGGATCACAATTTGGAATGAAGAAACATTTAAAAATATTGTTGACCATCTAAAAAATGAATAATAGAAAAAATCTATTATTTTTTTAAAAAGGTATTTACAAACATATATTCGCGTGATATGATGAATATATCAGAGAGTAAAAAGTAAT
>CANRLB010000029.1 GCA_947631365.1 uncultured Bacilli bacterium
GATGGTGGAACGCATGAAGAAGGGGTTAGAAGAGCTTTAACAAGAGTTATTAATAATTATGCTAAAAAAGCCGGAATTTTAAAAGAAAAAGATGAATCTTTAACAGGTGATGATGTTAAAGAAGGCCTAACTATGATTATTTCTTGTAAACATCCTAATCCTCAATTTGAAGGCCAAACTAAAGGAAGACTTGGTAATTCTGAAGTTAGAAGATTAGCTGATAATGTTTTTTCAGCAGGTTTTGAAAGATTTTTAATGGAAAATCCAGCCGAAGCAAGAATAATTATTGATAAATGTATGACGGCCGCAAGGGCAAGAGTAGCTGCTAAAAATGCCAGAGAATTACAAAGAAGAAAAGGCGATTTAGATATTGTAAGCAACTTTGGTGGTAAATTAGAAGATTGTAAAGAAAAAGATCCATCTATTTGTGAAATATTTATAGTCGAAGGAGATAGTGCTGGTGGATCAGCTGTTAAAGGAAGAGATTCCATGACTCAAGCTATCTTACCTCTTCGTGGTAAAATTTTAAATGTTGAAAAAGCTCGTTTAGATAAAGCATTATCAAATGAAGAAATAAGAACGATAATAACAGCCTTTGGTACTGGTATTGGTGATGCCTTTGATTTAAATAAACTAAGATATGATAAGATTATTATCATGACCGATGCCGATGTCGATGGATCACATATTAGAGTATTACTTTTAACGCTTTTCTACCGTTTCTTCCGTCCAATTGTGGAAGCAGGACATGTATATGCAGCTCAACCACCTTTATTTAAAATTACTCATGGTAAAGTTAGAAAATATGTCTTAAATGAACAAGAAAGAGATAGTTATTTAGCAAGTCTTAATCCAAATACTAAATATGAAATAGCCAGAATGAAAGGTCTTGGTGAAATGGACGCTGAAGAACTTAATGAAACAACAATGGATATTCATACCCGGGTTTTAAGAAAAATAACTGTTGATGATGCCATTGCTGCCGATGAAGCATTCTCAATGCTTATGGGTGAAGAAGTAGAACCAAGAAGAAAATTCATTGAAGAAAATGCAGAATACGTTAAAAACTTGGATATTTAGGAGGTTTTTATGAATAACGAGAAAGATAAATTAGAAGAAAATAATATAGTAAAAGAAATAAAAGATTCATTTATTGATTATTCAGTTAGTGTTATTGTATCAAGAGCTGTTCCTGATCTAAGAGATGGCTTAAAACCAGTTCATCGTCGTATTTTATGGTCAATGTATGAATCTGGTTATACTCCTGATAAACCTCATAAAAAATCAGCCAAAATTGTTGGTGATGTTATGGGTAAATACCATCCACATGGCGATTCAAGTATCTATGAAGCTATGGTAAGAATGGTTCAAGACTTTAGTTATCGTTATCCCTTAGTCGATGGTCATGGTAACTTTGGTAATATCGCGGGTGCTGGAGCGGCTGCTTACCGTTATACCGAAGCAAGACTTGATAAATTATCTTTAGAATTATTAAGAGATATTAATAAAGAAACAGTTAATTTTGTGCCTAACTTTGATGAATCAGAAAAAGAACCTGAGGTTATTCCTTCAAGATTTCCAAATATTCTAGTTAATGGTACAATGGGTATTGCAGTTGGTATGGCTACAAATATTCCCCCTCATAATTTAGGTGAAGTAATCGATGGTTGTATTGCATATATTGATAATCCAGATATTGATACATTAGGGTTAATGCAATATATAAAAGGTCCTGATTTTCCAACTGGTGGGATTATTTTAGGTAACAGTGGTATTAAGAAGGCTTATGAAACTGGAAGAGGAACTATTACTATTCGTAGTAAAGCAACGATTGAAGAAAAAGATGGTAAACATTATATCATTGTTGATGAAGTGCCATATGGTGTTAATGTTTCTGATTTAAAAAATAAAGTCGCTGAACTTGTTCATAATAAAATAATTGACGGTATTGCTGATTATCACACTGATTTAAAAAATGGTGTTAAAATAACAATAACTTTGAAAAAAGATGCTAATCCTCAAGTTGTTCTAAATAATCTCTTTAAGCATACCCAATTTCAAATATCTTATGGTATCATTTTCTTAATGATAGATAATAAAGTACCTCGTACTTTAGGATTAAAAGATATAATTAGTAAATACATTAACTTTCAAGAAGAAGTTATTATAAGACGTACCCAATTTGAATTAGATAAAGCTGAAAAAAGAGTTCATATTTTAGAGGGATATAAAATAGCTCTTGATAATATTGACGATTTTATTAAGATTATTAAAGAATCAGAAACCGATATTTTAGCTAAAGAAACTTTAATGTCTAAATATGGCTTAACAGAAATTCAAGCCGATGCTATTTTAGAATTAAAATTACGTCGTCTTACTGGATTAGAAAGAGCTAAAATAGAAGAAGAATTAAATGATTTACTAGTAAAAATCGAAGAATTAAAAGCCATTTTAGCTTCTCGTGAAAAGATTTTAGAAATTATTAAAAATGAATTACTAGAAATAAAAGAAAAATATAGCGATGAGCGTCGAACTAATATTGATATGACAGCAATTGAATATATTGAAGACGAATCTTTAATTCCAGAAGAGGATATTATGGTTGTTTTAACCAATAAGGGTTATATAAAAAGAACTAAAAATGATACTTTTAAAGTTCAAAACCGTGGTGGAGTTGGTATCAAAGGAGTTACGACGAATGATGAAGATTACGTTGAACATTTATTAAATTTATCTACTCACGATTATATAATGTTCTTTAGCAATAAAGGTAAAGTTTATCGATTGAAAGGCTATGAAATACCAGAATTTAGCCGTCAATCCAAAGGATTACCTATAGTAAATATTTTACAAATTGATAAAGACGAAAAAATAAATTCAATATTGAAAGTGTCTCAAAAGGAAGAAAATAGTTATTTATTCTTTGCAACCAAAAAAGGTGTTGTTAAAAAAACTCGGATAAATGAATTTGAAAATATAAGAGCCACGGGAAAAATTTGTATTAGTTTAGCTGATAATGATGAATTATTAGATGTTAAAAAGACTTCAGGAGATAATATTGTTTTGTTAGGTAGTGACAAAGGAAAAATGGTTAAATTTAACGAAAATGAAGTTAGATCTATGGGTCGTACCGCTGCTGGTGTTAAAGGAATTACCCTTGAAGGCGGTAAATGCATTTGCTTTGAAGTTGTAAATGAAGACTCTACCATCCTTTTAGTTACTGAAAAGGGTTACGGAAAAAGAACAAATATTTGTGAATTTAGACAAACTAAGCGTGGTAGCAAAGGTGTTTTAGCTTTAAATATTACTGAAAAGAATGGTAATTTAGTAGCGGCTAAAAAAGTTGATGATAATAAAGATGTTGTAATTATGACTAATGTGGGAATAACTATCAAACTACCTATAGAACAAATTTCTCTTTTAGGTCGTGTTACCCAAGGATTAAGATTAATATCTTTAAAAGAAAATCAAATTGTTGCCACTGTAAGTATTGTTAATAAATCTGATGATCAAAACGATTCAGAAGAAGATGAAAATTAGCCCATCTTCTTTTATTATGTAAACCAATTATTTCCCGGGAAATAATTGGTTTACATAATATTATAAAAATAATTCTTATGTTTCACGTGAAACATAAGAAAGTAAATTCATTTTTCAAAACCAAATATTTTTTCAAAAAATTATCTTCAAAAAGTTTATTAAAGTTTTCAACAATGTTTCACGTGAAACATTGTTTTCAAAAACATAAATAAATACTACTCTACTTTTTAAATTTTATAATTTATTAAATAATTATTTCAAAGTGTTTTTTAATGCAATGCCTTTCTTAAATATAAATTTGAACTATATTTTCTAAGCATTTGACTATATTAATAAATAAATAATTCAAATATAATTTTACTAATAATTTTATATTAAATATTTAAAACTTAAATTAATAACATTTTATTATAAGTTATCAACAATGTTTCACGTGAAACATTGTTGAATTAAAAAAATAAAATATTAAAAATAAATTATATGTTTCACGTGAAACATTAAATTTTTGATTAAAATATTTCCCGGGAAATAATTGGTTTACATAATATTGTAAAAATGATGTTGATAAAAATAAATAGCTATGTTAATATATTAATGCACAACAAATATATCGTAATCTGGTCAGAGTTGGAAGACAGCAGCCACATCGATCACTATTTGTGTGTGCTTTTTTATTGAGGTGTTATCATGAAAGATTTTATGTTAATTGCTTATAAAGAATCGATAAAAGCATATAAAAAAAGAGAAATCCCTGTCGGAGCAATTATTGTTAAGAATAATAAAGTTATCGCTCGTGCTCACAATGACAGGCAAACAAGATACGATGTTTTAGGACACGCTGAAATAAAGGCTATTCTAAAAGCTGAAAAAAAAATAAAAGATTGGCGATTAAATGACTGTGACATGTATGTTACTTTAGAACCTTGTGATTTATGTGAAAAAATAATTAAAGAAGCCCGTTTAGATAATGTTTATTATTTACTAAAAAACAATTCAAAAGAACATATATTTGTGCAAACAAATGATTGTAAAGAGTTGCTAGAAAATTATCAAAAAATTTTACAAAAATTTTTTAAAGAATTACGATAAAAATAGATAAAAAATAGTTTTCTTGTGTTATAATTAATATGAAAGGACATCATCATGAAATACAAAGTTTTATATCGAAAATATCGACCACAAGATTTTAATGGAATAATTGGTCAAGATTATATTATTACAACATTAAAAAATTCTATTAAAAATAATAATATTGCCCATGCTTATATATTTTCTGGACCTCGGGGTACTGGAAAAACAACCACAGCTAAAGTATTTGCCAAAGCTATAAATTGTGTAAATCCAGTTGACGCCAACCCATGTGGAAAATGTGATTTTTGTGTACATTTTCAAGATAATCCTGATATAATAGAAATAGATGCGGCATCCAACAATGGTGTAGATGAAATAAGGCAACTCATTGAAAATATAAAATTAACACCAACAAATGGTAAATATAAAGTTTATATTATTGATGAAGTCCATATGCTTACAACTAGTGCTTTCAATGCTTTATTGCTTACTTTAGAAGAACCGCCCACGCATTCCATCTTCATTCTTGCAACAACGAATATAGAAAGCGTTCCAATAACGATTCTATCTCGTTGTCAAAGATTTGATTTTCAAAAAATTAAAATTGATGATATGATTAAGTGCATGGCCGAGATATGCACGAAGGAAGAATTAATCATAGATGAAAGAGCCTTAAAGGAAATTGCCTATCTTGCAGATGGTGGAATGCGTGATGCTTTAAGTTTACTAGACCAGTTATCGAAAAGCAAGGATAAGATAACCCTAGAATTTATTGAAGAACAATTTAAAACAATATCTCAAAAAACAATTAATGAACTTTTTGACTATCTAGAAAATAATGATATTACTAGGATGTTAAAATTATTAGATGATTTAAAAAAAAGAGCTGTTGATTACAAAATATTAGTAAAAAAGCTTATTGATCAAGCTAGTTATCGAGCTCAAAATATTTTTTTAGAAAATAAGATTGTAAGACTATCATTTCAAGATTACAAAAAATTAATTATAGATTTAGTTGATAGTTTAAATAAAATTAATATAAATGTTGATTCTTACACAGTCTTAGAAATGATTTTATTAAGCTATTTTTCTTCAAGTAATGAAACACTGGAAACTAAGAAAGAAATAGTTGCTGAAGAAAATACGGCGGAAATAAGTAATAATGAAGAAGGACTCAAAAAAGATGATAATAATAAAAGTAAATTGGAAGATTTGGTTAAATTAAGAATAAATAATTGCTTTTGTAACGCTCAAAAAAAATATTTAGAAGAGCTTAAGGGAAAATTAGAAAATCTAGCATTAATTAACTCACCTGGTAAAGTAAAAGGGATAATAATGGATTCTACCTTAGTCGCCGCTTCCGATAAAAATTTAATTTTTACGGCATCTGGTGATCATAATGTTTCCTCCGCCAATAAAATGTTAGATGAAATAGAAGCTAGTTTAAGTAAGGAATTAAATAGCGAATATAAGGTTATATTTATCTCGGAACAAAGATGGCAAAAAGAAAAAGCAGAATATATCAATAATCTTAAAAATAAGAAAAATTATGAATATATTGAAGAACCAGAAGTTATAAAAAAAGACCAAGATTTAATAAATAATGTTTTCGATATATCCAAAGTTGAAATAGTTTAAGGAGGTGATTAACGATGAATATGCAAAATATTATGGCTCAAGCTCAAAAAATGCAAAGAGAAATAATGCAAAAAAAAGAAGAATTAGAAAAAATGGAATTTACTGGTAAATCTGAATGGGTTGAAGTAACATTTAGCGGGGCTCGCATAATTAAAGATGTTAAAATATTAAAAGAGGGAATAATATCTGAAGATGATAAAGAAATTCTTGAGGATATGTTTCAAATAGCAACCAAAGATGCATTCATTCAAATTAATAAAGCTATGAATGATAAATTAGGACAATATGCTGGTGCTTTAGATGGGTTGATGTAAGATGATATATCCTGAATTGTTACAAAAATTAATTAATTTTTATAAAAGGTTACCAGGCGTTGGAGAAAAATCGGCAGAAAGAATGGCCTTAGCTACTTTAGAAATTAAAGATGAGGATATAAATAATTTTGCTAATGATATAGTAAAGGCTAAAAAAGAATTAAAACCATGTAAAATATGTGGTCATTTAACTGAAAATGAAATTTGCAACATTTGTAGTAATCCTAACCGAGATAAAAATTTAATTTGTGTTACGGAAGATTACAAAAGTGTTTTCTCTTTCGAAAAAGTTGGTAATTACAATGGTGTTTATCATGTTTTAAATGGACTTATTTCTCCAATGGACAATATTGGTCCTGAAGATATAAACATTTCATCATTAGTAAAAAGAGTTGATAATCTAGACCATCCAGAACTTATATTAGCTTTGAAATCATCTATGGATGGTGGGACTACTACATTATATATCAAAAAGATATTTGAAAAAAAGAATGTTGTTATATCTCGATTATCATATGGTTTACCTATGGGTGCTGAAATCGATTACTTAGATATAATAACGCTAGATAAAGCATTAGAAGATCGCAAAAAGATATCTGAATAAAAATTTTCTTACTTAATATAATTTAGTAGGAGAAATTTATGAAAATAAAATTGGGAGCAATATTAAAGCGGATTGTTTTCGCTTTTGGAATTATATATGGTATTGATATCATGTTAAAAAATGTTGGCGTTTATCTACCTATTAACTTTTTTACAATTGGCATAACTTCTTTACTTGGTGCTCCAGGTTTATTATCATTGTTTGCTATCTTTTATTTTTTAGCTTAGGAGGTAAATATAAATTGTAGTGAATTAGAAAAATTAATAACGTATTATCATGAAAAAAAATTAGCCCACGCTTATCTAATTTCTACTAATAATACAGCAAAGTGTTTAAAGGTTCTTTTAAATGTTATAAAGAACATTTTTTGCGTTAATGGATATAAAGAAAATTGCAATAAATGTTCATTATGCCATTTAGTAGATATAAATAACTTACCAAGCTTAAAAATAATTTACCCCGATGGGGATATGATTAAGAAAAATCAAATTCTGGAATTAAAAAGTTTATTTTCTAAAGCGAGTTTATATACAAAAGAATCAATTTATATAATAGTAAATGCCGAAAAGATGAATAAAGATTCTGCTAATACTATGCTTAAATTTTTAGAAGAACCAGATGGGGATGTAATTGGTTTTTTTATAACAAATGAAAGGGATAATATCATACCTACAATTAGTAGTCGTTGCCAATTAATCGAAGCTGATTTTACTAATGAAATATATGAAAAATATAATATTACTTTAGAAAAATATGAAATATTAAAAAGTATTTTGAATGAATATGTTTATAAATTAGAGGTAGAAAATAATAATTCTATATTATATAATAAACAATATATAAAAGATTTAGATAAAAATGATGAAAAAATACTCCTTCAAATTATGTTAGATATATATAAAGATGCTTTAAATAATAAATATTTAAAAAAAGAAATGGATAAGAATTATGAATATTTAAATAACTATTCCTTTATTAATTTAAAAAAGAAAGTAAATCTTCTTATTGAATTATTAAAAGAAATAAGTTATAACATAAATACTGATTTACTTTTTGATAGATTAGTCATAGAAATAGAGGCGATAAACAATGAAAATTTATAGTGTTATTTTTAAACAAAATGGTAAAAGATATAATTTTGTCGGTGATTCAGAATATGAAAAAGAAGATTATGTAATAGTAGAAACTGAAAAAGGCTTACAATATGGTAAAGTTATAGATATATTAGAAATAGAAAACATTCCTAAAGATGAAGATAGAGAATATAGAAATATTGTTAGGAAAGCTACGGAAGAAGATCAAGCCATTTTTTATGAATTACTAAAAGAAAAGGAAGAAGCCCTTAACAAATGTCGAGAATTAGTTAAAAAACTTTCTTTAAATATGAATGTTATTAATGCCGATTTTACTTTTGATAAATCTCAATTGCTTTTCACTTTTACTTCTGATGAAAGAGTAGATTTTCGAGAACTTGCTAGGAAACTTGCAGGAATCTATCATACCCGAATTGAACTACGTCAAATTGGAGCTAGAGATAAAGCTAAAGAAATAAGTGGGGTTGGAGTGTGTGGTCAAAAATTGTGTTGTGCCAGATTCTTAGATCATTTAGATGCTATTTCGATGAATTATGCCAAAGATCAAAATTTAGCTCTTAATCCATCAAAAATAAACGGGGTATGTGGAAGATTACTTTGCTGTTTACAATATGAAAATGAAGCATATCTAGAATGTTCAAAAGGTATGCCTAATGTTGGAGATACCTATAATACGAAAAATGGCGAAGGAAAAGTAATAAGTATCGACATTTTAAATAGAAAATTTAAAGTATTAGTAGGTAGTAATAAAGAAGAAATTGAATTACCTAAAAGTAGTGAATAATATGGCTAAAGAAAAAGTTTTAAATGATTTATTTGATTATGGTTTAAAAATATATCAAAACAATACTGATTTTAAATTTTCTTTAGATTCTATTCTATTGGCGGAATATGTACATTTAAATAATAAGGTAAAAAACATTTTAGATCTTTGCAGTGGTAATGCTTCAGTTCCTTTAATTTTAGCCACTAAAACGAAAGCCAATATTACAGGCTTTGAAATTCAGAAAGAAATTTATAAATTGGGTATAGAAAGTATATATTACAATAAATTAGAAAATCAAATATTATTTTATAATGCTGATATAAAGGATCATGATACTTATATAAAAAACAAAAAATATGATATAATTACTTGTAATCCCCCTTATTTTAAAGTTCCAAATACTAACGTTATTAATAAAAATCCATCTTTATCTATCTCCCGTCACGAGATAAAAATAACATTAGATGAAATATTTAATATAGCTAGTATGCATTTAAATACTAAAGGGGAATTTTACTTAGTTCATCGTGTAAATAGATTAGATGAAATAATATTATTGGGCTATAAATATAAATTATTAGTTAAAAATATATCATTAATTAAAACTAAAACTCAAAATGAACCTTACATTGTCTTAGTAAGATGCGTTAAAGATGGTTTACCAGGAATAAAAATTAAGGATAATATTTGTATTGATAATTTACAAACATATCAAAAATTATTTGAGGAGGAAAAATGAAATTAGTTGTCGGATTAGGTAATATAGGAAAAGAGTATAAAAACACAAGACATAATATAGGATTTTGGGTTGTTGATAATTATTTAGGTAAAGTAGATTGGAAAGTAAAAATGGAATCATATATTTATAAAACTAATTACCAAGATGAAGAAATTATTTTTATGAAGCCCATGACATATATGAATTTATCCGGCTTAGCTGTATCTAAAGTTGTTTCCTATTATAAAATAAAAATTGAAGATATTTTAGTTATTCAAGATGATTTGGATTTACCTATTTCTATATACAAGGTAAAGAAGAATTCTTCATCAGGAGGACATAATGGAATTAAATCAATTATTACTGAATTAAAAACTGAAGAATTTGGTAGACTAAAAATAGGAATTGGTAAAAGTTTAAACATTCCAACTGATAAATTTGTTTTAGGGAAATTTACCAAAAATGAAAATGATACTCTTAATAAAATGTTACCAGAGTATTTTAAGGTTATTGATTTATTTTTAAAAGAAGGTATTGAATACGCTATTCAAAATTACAATCAAAACTAAGAGGTAGTTATGAATTTAGAAAAATATTTCAATTTTAATTTTGATAGTACTACATATGGATTAACAAATGAGTTAATCGCTTTTTACGTTGAGTCTTTATTTAAAAAAGCTAAACAAAATATATTAATATTAACTAGTACTTTATATGAAAGTAATAAATTATATAATATAATTAAAGAGCATTTAGATAATACAGAATTGTTTTTAATGGATGATTTTTTAACATCAAAAGCGTTAGCTATGTCGCCAGAATTTGCTATAGGAAGATTAAATGTTTTAGAACATTTACAAAAAGATAATTGTGTAATTGTTACTAATTTAATGGGCTATTTAAAATATTTGCCTTATAAAGATATTAATAGTACTTATATATTAAAGAAAAATGAAGAAATAAATCGTGATGATTTTCTTAATACTTTAGAAGAATATGGTTATAAAAAAGAATCAATTGTTACTACTTCTGGGGAATATTCTTTAAGAGGTTTTATAATAGACATTTTTATTATTAATGAAGAACATCCAATTAGAATCGAATTTTTTGGTAATACAATTGAATCAATTCGTTATTTTGATGAAAATACCCAAAGAACAATAAAGGAAATAGATGAAATTATAATAAAGCCATTTAAAGAAATAGACACTAATGAAAAAAGCTCTTTATATGATTATCTGAATAATGGAATAGTTATATATATAAATATTGATCAAATAAAAGCAGCATATCAAAAATTAACTGATGAAATATTAGAATATCAAAATAACCATAATGAAAATAATAAATATATGTTTGCTTTTGATGAAATAAAACCTTTAAAAAAATTATATATTGATAATATTAATAATCCTAAAGATTTATTAGTTTTGGAATCTCCTAATTATAATGAAGATTTTGAATTATTAAAAGAGAATTATTATAAATGGCAAAAAGAACAAAAAGAAGTATATTTTTATTTATCTAAAGAAAAAGAGATAAAAACGCTAAAAGAATATATTCCTTCAGCTAATATTATAAAGAAAAAAATAACTAAAGGATTTATAATTGAAAATATTGTATGTCTTTCAGAAAACGATTTAGGTATAAAAATATCATCGGTTCCCAAATATAAAAACAATTTACATATTGGAAAAAGAATTAAGAATTATGATGATTTAGAAAAAGGTGATTATGTTGTTCATTTAGCTCATGGTATAGGTATTTATGATGGTTTAGTTACTTTAACTAAGGATGGTCTGGCTAAAGATTATATAAGAATTTTATATGCCGATAATGATAAAATCTATATTCCTGTAGAAAAAATGAATAATATATATAAATATAGTAGTAAAGATGGAAATGTTCCAAAACTTAATAAGCTTAATTCAACTAGTTGGGCTAAAACCAAAACATATATGAAAGCTAAAGCCAAAGATATTTCGAGAGAGCTTTTAGATTTATATGCAAAAAGAGCCAGTATTAAAAAAGAAGCATATAAAGATTTTGTTGAAGAAGAGATATTTGCTAGTGCTTTTCCTTATCAAGAAACTAATGATCAAACAAAAGCAATTTATGAAATATCAAAAGATTTAAAAAGCACTGTTCCTATGGATCGTCTTTTGTGTGGTGATGTTGGTTTTGGTAAAACCGAAGTAGCTATGCGAGCAATCTTTAAAACAGTTATAAATAATAAACAAGTTATGTATTTATGCCCTACAACTATTTTATCTAAACA
>CANRLB010000030.1 GCA_947631365.1 uncultured Bacilli bacterium
AAGACAGCCAAAGAAAGACTAGGAGTAGTACCAGCTGGAATAAGTGATATTCTCTTAGGGGATATGTACAGATTTGTAGGAACAAAAGATGATGTTGATAATTATATATGTTTTGGATATACTGATGCTACAAAAGATTGCACCTTAACTAGTGATTATATGTACCGCATAATAGGGATAACTCCTGAAGGGGAATTGAAATTAATCAAAAATACGGCTGTAGGAGATAAAAGTTCAAAAAGTTTTTATTGGCATAGTGCTTATGATCCATTATCTTGCGATAATGGAAGTTGTACGTGGCCAAATGCATTAATATTCGAAAGATTGAATGGTACAAGCGGTGGAATTACTGGTGGTTCTAATGGGAAAGCAAATATCTTTGTAGATAGTGAAGCCTATCCGTATATGTCTCAAAATTCAACTTGGTATTCAAAAATAGCAGAACACACTTGGTGGTATGGAGATGCATATAGTTCGGCTGGAGCTAGTGTAACAGCAGATCAAATGTATCTAAGAGAAACGGGACAACAAGAAGTAGATCAAGGATATGATACAAGCGGTTCACACCTTAACGCTTCTAAATGGCCTAGCAATCAAACGACAGATGCCAAAATAGGCTTAATGTATCTACATGATTATTACTATTCATACTCAATAGACTATGCGAATAATAAATATGCCAATTGTTATTCATCATCCGCAGGATGCAAGAATAGCTGGTTACATATAAGTAACAATGGAAAAAGTGATGATCACCAAAATGAGTGGTCGATGACGCGTTATGGTCGGAAAAGCGACGGGTATTTAATTGGATGGTATCCGTATTCGTCAGGGTCCGTGAACTACCACAGCCTGGACGCCAGCCTTTCGGTTCGCCCGGTCTTCTATCTTCTTTCATCGGTGAATATTAGCGGAGGTATTGGAACTTCATCGAATCCATTTATAATAGAAAATGAAATCGAGAAGGAAAACTCGTAAAAACCTTCATAGACTTAATCCTGGAAAGAGAGCAATCTCTTTCTTTTTTTGTCTTCTTTTGCTATCATTTGTCGAACTTGTTTAAAATAATAAAAATATGTTCTATATTATAATAGCAGGTGAATATATGTTAAAAATGGATTTAGAATATAATAAGGGAATATTCTTTATAAGATTAAATGGTGATTTAACAAGAAAGAATAGTTATAAAATAAATAATTATATAATTCCGGTTATTAAAAAACATCATTTGCAGAAAGTAATTATAAATTTGAAACAATTAGAAAGCATAGATGAAGCAGGAATAAATTCCTTATTAAATACTAAATGTATGGTTAGATGCAACAAGGGAAAAATATATTTATGTGGCCTAAAAAAAGAATTTGAGTTAAAGCTTAAACACCTACATCTTAAAACTAAGACTTCGGAAGGGGAGATAATAGATTTAATTGGGGTGTAAAAGGATGGATTATGATAAGATAATAAAAGATAATGAAAAAATGATTTGGAAGTTAGCTAGTCATTTTTATGGTATTGATAAAAATGACTTATTTCAAGCTGGAGTAGTTGGACTTTTAAAAGCTTTAAAAAATTATCGTAATAATGGAAATACTAAATTTTCTACTTATGCTCATGATTATATTTTTGGAGAAATGTATCTTTTATCAAGTAATAAAAATATTAAAGTAAGTAAAGATATCTTAAACTTATATAAAAAAATTGAAGAAGCAAGATATAGTATAGCTCAAAAAATTGGTAAAATACCGAGTAATTTAGAATTATCAGAATTTTTAAATTTAAGTTTAGATGATATTGATTATGCATGTAGTAGCGCTTCTTTAATTTTATCATTAGATAGTGAAAATGAAGATGATAAAGATATGTATGAATGTTTAGGTAAAAGTGAAGATTTAGATACCAAAATATTAATTGATGATAGTTTTGAAGTCTTAACTAATGATGAAAAAAATATTATTAAATCAAGATATTTCGAAGATTTAACTCAAAGTGAAGTTGCTAAAAAATTAAATATGACTCAAGTAATGGTTTCAAGATATGAAAAGAAAAGTATTGATAAATTAAGAGAATATTTAAGTGTTTAGTATAAATTAAATTATTTTTTATCATAATAAAAATGGTGAAAAATAATGAATAAAACTGAATATCAGAAATTAGTAAAAACACTATCTCCTAAAGAACCTAAATTTCGAAATGCGATTATGGCTTTTTTGATCGGTGGCTTAATTGGTTTTATTGGAGAAGTTATTGTCAATATTTTAATGGAATCATTTGGTCTTGCTCGTGTTGATTCTTATGCTTGGTTATCATTTATTCTAATCCTATTTGCAACATTTATGACTGCACTAGGCAAATTCGACAATTGGGTTACCAAAGCAAAATGTGGTCTTATTATTCCTACAACTGGTTTTGCACATAGTGTTCAAAGTGCTGCTCTTGATTACAAAAAAGATGGGCTTGTAACAGGTATTGGGGCTAATATTTTTAAATTAGCAGGCTCTGTTATTTTATATGGCATTCTTAGTGCATTCTTCTTATGTGTTTTAAAGGTGGTATTATATGGCTAGTTTAAAATTTAATAATATTTATTTAAAAGATTGGTTTACAATAGCTGGGCCTTTAGAAAGTAATAGTCGTCTTAAAGAAATAGATTTAAAAATGGATGATTATTATTATGGTGAAAAGACTTTTGAAAAAGCAGAAGTTAAAATGCAAAGAGTAGTCGTTGAAAGAATTTTAGAAAAAAATCATTTATCAAATAATGATATTGACATCTTGGTAGGTGGTGATTTACTAGATCAAATAACAGCCACTAACTATGCTGCGATAGATATTCCTATTTCTTTTTTAGGAATATATAGTGCTTGTGCCACATTCCCAGAAAGTTTAATTATTAGTAGTGCTTTTCTTAATGATAAGGGTATGAAAAAAGCTTTAAGTGTAACTAGTAGTCATAATTTAGGAGCTGAAAGACAATTTAGATATCCAATTGAATATGGAGCTCCAAGACCTCATACTGCCACATTTACATCAACTGCTTCCATTAGTACCATTATTGGTGAAGGTGAAGGCAAAATAAAAATTGAATCAGCCACTATTGGTAAAGTTACGGAAATGGGTATTACTGATGCTAATAATATGGGGGCTGTAATGGCTCCGGCTGCTGCTAGAACATTATATGAACATTTAAATGATTTAAAAAGGAATCTTGATTACTATGATTTAATTTTAACTGGTGATTTAGGTTGTGTTGGTAGCGATATATTTAAAGAATATGCTTTAAAAAAATATAATTTAAAAATTAAAAATCATTTAGATGCTGGTTGTGAATTATACTTAAAAAGTCAAGAAACGTATGCTGGTGGTTCTGGACCTGCTTGTTTACCATTAGTTTTATTTAATAAAATCATTCCTTTAAGTAAGTATAAAAAAATCTTAATTATTGGAACTGGTGCTCTCCATAGTAAAACTTTTGTTAATCAAAAAAGTCCTATTCCCGCCATTGCTCATGCCGTTAGTTTGGAGGTCTTATGATGTATCTTAAAGCATTTTTGTTTGCCGGAACAGTTTGTCTTATTTGCGAACTAGTTTTAGATAATACAAAATTAACACCTGGCCATATCACTAGTGCCGTTACTGTAATTGGTGCATTACTTTCGTTCTTTGGCATATATGATAAAATTGTGGCTTGGTGTGGAGCGGGAGCAACAGTTTTAATTGCTAATTTTGGTCATATGTTATATTCCGCTGGGGTTGCTGGCTATGCCGAAAGTGGTATTTTAGGATTATTTTCTAATCTTTTATGTTCATCGGGCATTGCCATAGTTAGTGTTGTTGTCTTCTCGTTTGTTTTTACGATGATTTTTAAAGCTAAAGATTAAAGGAAAGAGAAATCTTTTCTTTTTTCTTGGCATTTGATATAATAGGAGTACAACAAAGGATTGGTGAAATTATTTGAAAACAAAAGATTTATTTAAATGTGGTGAAAGTATAGCTTATGATTTTATTATGTCATATGAATACCCATTTGAAGTTTTAAAAGATATTAAAGAATACATAGTTAAATTAGGTAGTACATTAAATAGTGATTATGAACTAAAGGGAGAGAATATTTGGATTCACAAAAATGCTAAAGTAAGTCCTAGTGCGGAGATTAATGGTCCATGCATTATTGATGATGGAGCCGAGATAAGGTGTAATGCCTTTGTAAGAGGAAGTGCCATTATTGGTAAAAATACCGTTTTTGGTAATTCATGTGAAATAAAAAATGCTATTCTTTTTGATAATGTTCAAGTTCCTCATTTTAGTTATGTAGGGGACTCAATTTTAGGTTCGCATAGCCATTTAGGAGCTGGTTCTATTATCTCTAATTTAAAAAGTGATAAAAAAAATATAGTTATTAAAAATGGTAGTGAAGAAATTACCACTGGCTTAAGGAAAATAGGAGCTTTTTTGGGAGATAATGTTGAAGTGGGATGTAATTCAGTTTTAAATCCCGGAACAATTATTTTACCTAATACTAATATTTATCCTTTAACTAGTGTAAGAGGAGTAATAAAAGAAAATTCCATTGTTAAAAGTATGGACAACATTGTAAGTAAGGAGATTTTTTAAATGGGAAAATTATTTGGAACTGATGGAGCAAGAGGAATAGTTGGAAGTGAATTAACTATTTCTTTAGCGATGCGTATTGGAGCAAGTACCGCTAAAGTTATGAAAAAAAATAAAAAAGATTTAACGCTTTTAATTGGTAGTGATACAAGAATTTCAAAAGATGCACTTCGTTTATCTCTTGCTGGTGGTGTTTTATCAGAAGGTGTTAATATTATAGATTTAGGAGTTATTCCTACACCTGCCGTTGCTTATTTAATTAAAAAATATCATGCTGATGGAGGCTTTGTAATTTCTGCTAGTCATAATCCAAGTGAATATAATGGTATTAAAATATTTAATGAAAATGGTTATAAATTAGCAGATGAATTAGAAGAGGAAATTGAAAGTCTTGTTAATTCTTTTAAAGAAAATGATCATGTAAATGAAGTAGGGATGTATCATTATGAAGAAAACGCCATTAATGATTACACTGATTATTTAGTAAGTACCATTAATAGCGATTTAAAAGGTATAAAAATAGGAATCGATGCCGCTAATGGAGCAGCTTATAAAACAGCTGAAATTTTATTTAACAAATTAAATGCTAACTTTAAAATAATTAATAATGTCCCAGATGGTTACAATATTAATTTAAATGCTGGTTCAACTAACCTAGAAGTTTTACAAAAATATGTCATTGATAATCACCTTGATTGTGGTATTGCTTTTGATGGTGATGCTGATAGGTGCTTAATGGTTGATAATGAAGGCAATTTAGTTGATGGTGATAAAATTTTAGCTATCTGTGGCAAATATTTAAAAGAACATAATGAATTAAAAAATAACTCTATTGTAGGAACCGTTATGTCCAATTTAGGCTTTGTTAAATTTTGTGAAAAAGAAGGAATTAATTTTGAAGCTACTAAAGTAGGAGATCGTTATGTTTTACAAAATATGCTACAAAATGATTACCTAATTGGTGGAGAACAAAGTGGCCATGTTATATTTAGAAATTTAGCCACCACAGGAGATGGTGAACTAACGGCTTTACAAGTATTAAATATAATGCAAGAAGAGAATAAAAGCCTAAAAGAACTGGCTAGTGTAATGGAAACATATCCACAAGTCTTAAAAAATTTAAAAGTTTCTAAAGAAAATAGAGATCATTATCAAGAAAATAAAGTAATTATGGATTATATTGAAGAGTGTAATAAAAAATTAAATGGTGAAGGCAGAATCCTTGTAAGAGCAAGTGGAACGGAAAACTTAATTAGAGTAATGCTTGAAGGTAAAGATATTAATTATATAACTCAAATTTGTGATGATATTATTGAAGTAATGCAAAAAGAATTTAATTAAAAATAATATTTATTTTAACAACTATGTTAAAATAAATATCTGTCCTGGTAGTTAAATGGATATAACGAGGCTCTCCTAAAGCCTAATTGCGAGTTCGATTCTCGCCTGGGACACCATAAATTATATTAGCTAAAATTAGTTAGGTGTACAAAGTTATTTGAATTATTTGAAGAAAGTATTATAATAAATTACTAGGTGATTTTGTTTGAAATCTATAGAAGATAATCTTTTTATAAAAAGACTGGAAAGTGGAATAGACACAGGTTTAATGCTTATGGCACATAATGCTTATTGGTGTCAGTTTACAAAATGGGAAAGAAAATATAAAAATTTTCACGCCTATGTTTTCGGAAGTGGTACTGCTTATGCAAGAATGATAAAAGAAGATATTCCCAAAGACTGTGACTTTATATTGTTAGATGGCTCTGATTATTTTTTTGAAGATGAGTTGAATGAAACTAAAAAAATAGGTCAAAAAATATCGGAAGAAAATAATAAAAGAGTAACTATTGGTTATGTATATTTTATTCCAAGAGAAGATAGAATTAATCCTAATATAACTAGCAAAATAAAAGTTATAAGTTTAAAAAATAATTCTGAATATGAAGAAACTATTTCAGTAGAAGGAAGTTATAATTTAATTTCTCTTGCTGACATCATTGTAGAAAAACATACTGAATTAGAGAATCAAAAATTTTTAAAAAGAGGGTAGATAACCCTTGCAGATAGAAAACTTGAACTTTTATAGTTTGAGTTTTAAAATGGCAATAATATTCGAAACCTTGACAAATTATTTCATCTAATTTAGAATAAGCTACATTAATAAAAAAGGAGATTATATGGGGAAAATAAATATTAATGAAAATCAATTGAATGAAGCGAATATTAACTCAGCTTTATTTTTAAAATATATAGAGTCATATGGATTTGATCCAGATAATTATTTATACATGTTAGAATTATTTCAATCTGCAAAAGGCTCAATTTCCCAATTTTTAAGGCCTTATAAACAATATTTATTATCAGGACGAGTAAAATATGACGAATTAGATATGTTGAATATTTATGGAGCATACGGAAGTTTAAATGAAGACGGAATATTAGTTCCAAAAACGCTAATTAATGATAATAGATTTTTAAATACACCAGTAAAAAGGCTATATCCTAAACATAGTTATGGATGCCCAACCATAGATGATTTTGATGTAATTATAGCAAATGGAACTTCACCTTATATGAATAATACTGCTAATTTTAGTCAAGATAAATATTTAGGATTTTGTATGGATGATACTGATAAAATTTTAGATATTTCAGTTAAAAGATATGAGCAATTAGTTGATTTAATAAATAGAAAAAGTAAAGATAATTATGTTTTAGAGCATGACCGAATATCTTCAAAAGGTAAAGAATTGTGTCTTATTAGAAAAAGATAATAATATGTTTCTTAAGTAGCAAAATAATGAATAAAAATTAATTGCTACTTTTTTAATATAGTTTATTTAATTTTTTCTAATTTTTTAAATAACCTAACAATAGAAAATTTTAAAGTAAGGGAAAGTTTAAAAACGTTTGATATTATGCTATAATTTTTATAGGTTTAAATAAAATTTATTTAATAAGGAGAATTAGTATGGATTTAAATAAAATATATGCTAAAGAAAAAATAATAAATTCTTATTTTGAAGAAAAATATGATTATCAAAACGAAAAAATTTTTAACAAGCAAGTTTTAGAGCTTTTATGTGAATTAAGTGAGTTTGCTTATGAAACTAAATGTTTCAAATTTTGGAAAAACGAAAGTCAAAGTGCTCCTGAGGTGACAATTCCTGAGTTTGCGGATTGTTTAATGATTACTTTATGTTTTTGTGATTTAGCCAATATTGAAACAATAGAAATAGAAGAAATTAAAGAAAAAGATATTGTTAAAATGTTTATTGAAGCATATAAAATTGCTTCAACTTTGACAATAAATTTAGATAAAGATAAATTACTAAAGATTTTATCTTATCTAATGGCAATATCAAATTTGCTAGGTTATAGTGATGAAGAGCTTGAAACCTATTGCACTGAAAAAATGGATAAGACTTTAAAAAGGATAAAACAGTAAAGGAGATAAATGTTTTATGAATAAAGATCTACTTAATTTTTATAAGCAAACGAGTTTATATACCGATTTAGGGTTATATAAAGAATTTGCGATAAATTTACCTAATGATATAAAAGAATTATGTCTATTACAAAGGAATCAAATAATTCATCCATTTGATTTATGTAATGCAAAAGAGAGTAATAATGTGAATTCTTTTTATGGCGATATGACTAAAATTAGCAAGACTAGTTTAAAATTTGAAAATGATTTATTTCCGACAGCTCAATCTATGCTTGCTGAATTATTAAGAAGAGATAAAAACTATTCTAAAAATAGAAAAATAGAAGATAAAATTCATGTCTGCTGTAGAGAACAAGCTATTTTACTTACAAGCATTCTAAAAGCAAAAGGTATCGCTGCTCGTGTTCGAAGCGGATTTACATTTTATTGTAGTGCTACAAGTAAAGAAGCTGGTGATCATTGGATTTGCGAATATTTTAATGAAGAAGAAAATAGATGGGTTTTAGTTGATGCCGACATGTGTTTTGATGCTAATACACTAAAAGAATATCATATTGATTTTAATTTGTTAGATATACCAAGAAATAAGTTTATTTTTGGGGCCGAAGCTTATTTAGGATTAAGAAATGGAACATATAGTGAAAAGGAAATATATTATGCTTCCAATCCTAAAACTTTAGGTATTAAAGCATCTTTACATGGCTTATTTTATGATTTTCATTGCCTTATGAATGATGAAATTATTTTTTTACATTTGCCTAAATATATTGTTGATAAAAATTTAAATTTATCAGAAGACGAATTAAAAGAATTAGATGATTTAGCAAAATTAATGCTGAACCCAGATGAAAATTTTTTAAAGTTAAAAGAAATCTGGAATAATAATATTAAGTATAGAATTATGGCGGGAGGACTTAATGATTAATTTCTAATAATCAATAAATGAGATTTACAAGTATTAGTAAATATGTTAAAATAAACAACTATAAAGGAGAATTAATATGGCAAAATTAATGAATATAAAAGGGTATTGGAATACGAGTGATAATTGGGACTTTGATGAGAAAGATATGGATGAAGGACAAATATTAGTACAAGAAGATGGATGGTTTGAAGGTATAGTTAGAAATCCTAATAGCACTTATAAAGAAGATAGATTTGTGTTCGGTGCTTTTCATGAAGGGAAAGTAATATTTTTAAATAAATTTACTCCAATTGAAGAAAGTACTCCTCTTATTTTTAATGGTGAATTTACTGGTGAAGATTATCGTGGTGAACTCGATTACTTAAGTTTAGCAGGTAATTATAGATGCGGTAATATGCAAATGACGGCAAGAGAAATAGAACATAATTTAGAACATCAAAATCAAGAATTAATGGTAAGACTAGAGGATTTTAAAAATAAAATGAATAAAGTTTTTAACGATATGTATCAAAATATGTTGGCTGTTAGAACTGAATTTTCTAAAGAAGTACTTGAAATGTATAACGAAAAGCAAAGGATAGAAAGTAATCCTAAAAGAGTTAGAGGTTAAAATATAAAAGCATCAAAAATTGATGTTTTTATATGCTTTTAATATTTATTGACAAATAAAAAAAGAATATTAAACTATTAAATTATCAAAAAAAGGAGGGGCTATTATGAACAAGTTAATTGAAAAAGCATTAAAAAGTGAGTCTCAAAGTCAAATAATTCTATTACTTTATCAAAAAAAATATTAGATAATTATTTAAAATTATATTAAAATATGTTAATATGTTATTGTGAGAGGTGAGGTAATAATGGAAGAAAAATTCAAAAAATATTTACCAGATAATGCGGGGGAATATTATGATTCAAAATTAGTAATTTCAATATTAGAGCAAGAATTATCTAAAGGTTTAGAGCAAATCAAGACGGAAGTTAATGATGCTGTTGTAAAAGTAACGGAAGAAGATATAAAAAAATTTTTAGATGAAAAATTTAGTGAAGAAGATCCTGAATTAAAAGAAAGAATTGAAAATCCTAAACCTAGAAGTGAAAAGAGTGTTATTGAGTGGACCAAAGAAGATATAAAAGAGGATACCCAAAGATTTGTTGATGAATTATGTGCTAATAGATATTGCTTTAATTCTTATACTTTAGAATATTTTAAAAGATATACTACAATTGTTAAAAATAAAGCTTTACAATTAATTAATATTATTGAATCAATTGGTACTAAAGAAACTACCAATATAAAAGATTTATTAGGAGAACTTGATATTAATTTAGATGAATTTGGCAATATAAAAGGAGAAGATATTGAAAGATTAATAACTCCAACTATTCAGAATATTGAAGATTTAAATGAAAAAATTAATAAGGCCAATAATTTAGAAACCTATTTAACATTTAAAATTTCTCGAGAATCTTTATTAAGAGAAGGTATTTCAGAAAATGAAATTTATCCTTCTACTTCTATAATAATTAAGGGATTATATGGTGGTCACCGGAAAGGTAATGTCCCAATTTCAGATAATCAAGAAGAAGAATTATACAAAGAATTTAAAGAATCATCAAAAAAATTTGCTAGGATACTTACAAATCTTTGATTAAAAATAATTAATATTAAAAAATATCAGTTCAAAAAAAATTGATATTTTTTTAATTTTGTAACTTAGTTGTAACTTATGATGTAATATAATGATGGGGAAAGGAAGATTTTTATGGAAATATTAAGAGTGGAAAATTTAACAAAAATTTATGGTAAAGGAAATTCTAAAGTTGTGGCTTTAGACAATGTTTCTTTTACGGTTGAAAAAGGTGAATTTGTTGCGATCGTCGGAGCATCTGGCTCAGGAAAATCAACTTTACTCCATTTAATCGGTGGTGTTGATAAACCAACAAGTGGCAAAGTTTATATTGACGGATTAGATATCTTTTCCTTAAATGATGACAAACTAGCTATTTTTAGGAGAAGACAAGTAGGTTTAATCTATCAATTTTATAATTTAATTCCCATTTTAAATGTTGAAGAAAATATTTGTTTACCATTATCACTAGATAATAGGGAAGTAGATAAAGAAAAATTAAATGAATTATTAGATATCTTAGGTTTAAACAATCGCCGTAATCATTTGCCAAATGAACTTTCTGGTGGAGAACAACAAAGAACAAGTATTGGAAGAGCAATTATAACTAGTCCCACAATTATTTTAGCTGATGAACCAACGGGTAATCTTGATAGTAAAGCAAGTGATGAAATTGTTGCTTTACTTAAAAAAACTAATAAAGATTATAAACAAACT
Organism: uncultured Bacilli bacterium; assembly: GCA_947631365.1. Taxonomy (GTDB): domain Bacteria; phylum Bacillota_I; class Bacilli_A; order RF39; family UBA660; genus SIG200. Next base: position 11,333 of record CANRLB010000030.1, read on the forward strand.
ATTGTCATGATTACTCATAATATGGACATTGCTGCCTCAGCAGATCGCATTATCAAAATAGAAGATGGCAAAATCATTAATGAGGTATAAGATGAATCTATTAAATAAATTAACAATTAAAAATTTACTTTTAAATAAAAAAAGAACAATTGTGACAATTATTGGTATTATTTTATCTGTTGCTCTTATATGTGCAGTTTCCAGTATGTATGCAAGTGGCATTGCCTCTTTAATTAAATTTGAAACAGAAGAAAAGGGTAATTATCATGCTTCTTTCTATAATGTTTTAGCAAGTGACATAAAAACTATTCAAAATAATCGAGGAATTGAAGAAATATATGTTACTAAAAACATTGGTTATGCTAATTTAAAAGATTCCAAAAATGAGTATAAACCTTATGCCTTTGTCAAAGCTTTTACTAAAAGTTCTTTTGCTAATTTAGCTATAAATTTAGTAAGTGGAAGGTTACCCGAAAAAGAAAATGAAATAGTTATACCTACTCATTTAAAAACTAATGGGCGAATTA
>CANRLB010000031.1 GCA_947631365.1 uncultured Bacilli bacterium
ATTAATCGTAAACAATCTTTAATTAAACAAAGATATAATGTTGATAATGTTTATCCTCCAGAAAATTTAAAAGTAGTCGAAAATTATTCTTATGATACTAAAGTAACAAGCATTGATAATATATATAATAAAATAGAAGAATTACAAGATTTTACCATTTTAGGATATGAAGTTACTTTTTCGGCTTATAAAGGTGATAGTGAAGAAGATGAAAATAATCATGAAGCATTTAATGTTTATATTTTAGATAAAAAAGTATTAAATGATGCTTTAAAAGAATTTATTTTAGCTTTTATGGAAGATGAAGAAGGATTTAATAATTACATGAAAGGTGAACAAGGGACTTTAGAAGAAGCTGGAACTATATATGAAAAATTAGAAATCTTAGAAGATATAACTATAAGAGAAAAATATATTAGTATTAAAGAAAAAATATATGAAGATAGTGAAGAATTAACGCAAGATTTATTGTTTGGTTTTAATCATAAAGAAAATAGATATACTGTTAAAGAAGGAGATACAATTGAGAAAATAGCTGAAGCTAATAAATTGAATTCTCAAGAATTTTTAATTGCTAATTCAAAGTATACTAGTGAACAAGCAATGCTTACTATAGGTGAACAAGTGAATGTAACTTTAATTAATCCGGAAATATCTTTTTCAGCGATTATATTAGAGATGAAAGAAGAAGTTGAAGATTATAGTACCGTAATTGAAAGAGATAATACTCAATCATCTGGGTATGAAGAGATTAAATTTCCGGGAGTTGCTGGTTTATCTTTACAAACTAGAAGATATACTAATGTTAATGGTGAAACATTAAATGATGTTGAACTTATTGGGGCTCCAACTATTATAAGAGAAAAAGTGGATCGAGTTATTGTTAAAGGTCGTCAATCATCAGGTTCTTGGGGTAAGGAAACGGAAACTTATATTGGATCTGGTTGGCTTTGGCCTACAGAAGTACCATATTCTGTTACAAGTGAATATGATTGGCGTTGGGGTAAAATGCATAATGGTATTGATATATCCGGTACACCAGCTGATTCTCATGTTTTAGCGGCCAATGATGGGGTAGTTGTAAAGGTAAATACATCATGCTCTAGTTATGGTGGTTCCCATTTGTATGATATGTGTGGTAGTGGTTATGGTAATTATGTAATAATTGATCATGGTAATAATACTTTTACTATTTATGGTCATATGCTTCCTAATATAATGGTTAACGTTGGTCAAAATGTTAAGATGGGTGATTATCTAGGTTTTATGGGTAATAGTGGTTCTTCAACTGGTCGTCACCTTCACTTTGGTTATTCAATAGGGGATCCTTTATCTGGAGGTAAATTTAAAAATCCAAGGGAGTTGTTTCCAAGACGATGAAAGCATGTATTTTAGCAAGTGGTTCAAAAGGGAATTCCACTTATATTGAAACAAAAAATCATAAAATTCTTCTTGATATGGGCAAAAATAAAAAATATATAGTTGATGCTTTAAAAAGCATTGGTGTTAACTATAAAGATATTGATATTATTTTAATAAGTCATTTGCATACTGATCATATTTCGGCATTAGAATCATTTATTCATTCTGTACCTGCAGTTGTTTGTATGCCTCAAGAAATGTTTGCTTCTTTGAAAAGTTTAAATAATTATGAACATATAAAAATATATGATGACGAAATTAATTTTGATGATTTGAAAATTTATGCTATTAAATCTAGTCATGATGCCGTTGCTTCAAGAAACTTTATTATAGAAGAAGATGGTATCTCTATTGTTCAAATAACGGATACAGGCTATATAAAAAGTAAATATTTTAATTTATTAAAAAATAGAGAAATATATTTTTTAGAAAGTAATCATGATGTGGAGATGTTAACACATGGTCCATATCCTGATTGGTTAAAAAGAAGAATATTAAGTGATGAGGGGCATCTTTCTAATGAAGCAGCAGGTTTTTATCTTTCCAAATTAATTGGTGATAAAACTAAAAAGGTGTATTTAATGCATTTAAGTGAAGAAAATAATCGACCAGAAATTGCTTTAGAAACCGTTAAAAAAACTTTAAATGAATATGAGATTGATTTTAATGAGATTAAATGTGCTAAACAAGATGAAATTAGTGAAGTGATGATAGTGTGATAAAAATAATTTGTGTTGGTAAAATCAAAGAAGAATATTTAAATTTACTTATAGCTGATTATTTAAAAAGAATAAGTAAATATCATAAAATAGAAATAGTAGAAGTTAAAGATAATGATGATTTAAATAAAGAAACAAATAATTTATTAAAAGTATTAGATAATAAAGATTATAAAATAGCTTTAAGTATTAAAGGTAAATCATATGATAGTGTAGATTTTTCTCATCATCTTAATAATTTATTTAATTACCATAGTACTATTTCTTTTGTAATTGGGGGTTCAAATGGATTAGACAATAAAGTCTTAGAGATATGTGATGAAGAAATAAGTTTTTCTGAATTAACTTTTCCTCATGGTTTATTTCGAGGTATATTACTTGAACAAATATATCGTTCATTTAAAATAATAAATAATGAAACGTATCATAAATAGGGAGTTATAAAAAATGATAGGCAATGATTGGGATGAAGTTTTAAAAGTTATTGAAAATAGTGAGGGATTTAAAAAATTCTTACAAATGATTAATGAAAAATATGAAAGTAGTATTTGTTATCCTCCTAAAAATTTAATTTTTAATGCTTTAAAATTAACAAGTTACCATGATGTAAAAGTAGTTATTGTGGGTCAAGATCCTTATCATGGTGAAGGAGAAGCTCATGGTTTATCTTTTAGTGTTCAAAAAGGAGTGAAGATACCACCTTCTTTACAAAATATATATAAAGAGTTAAATAGTGACTTAGGTATTCCCATTGCAACATCTGGTGATTTAACAAAATGGGCTAAAGAAGGGGTCTTAATGTTAAATGCTGTTTTATCGGTAGAAAAAGATAAACCGGCATCACATCGAAACTTAGGGTGGGAACTTTTAACTGATTATATTATTAAAGCTTTAAATCAAAAAGAAACCCCAGTAGTTTTTATTCTTTGGGGTAATTTTGCAAAAGAAAAGAAAAAATTTATAACTAATCCCCATCATTTAGTTATTGAATCCTCTCATCCTTCTCCTTTTTCAGCATCTTATGGTTTCTTTGGTTCTAAACCATTTTCTAAAACTAATGAATTTTTAATAAAAAATAATATACAACCAATTGATTGGCAAATTTAAGATAAATTCTTTATTATGTCAATTTTTAAAAAAATAAAACCGATTGATAATTGTTTAAAGACTTTCATCATCGGTTTTATTATTGTTATATAAAGTTACTATATGATAATTAGCAATTTTAGCTATAATATTATAAGGAATTTGTTTGATTAATTTATTATTAAGTATAGCGTTATCATTATATATTTTTTTAGCAGCTACTAAAGTTTCATTAATTTCTCTTAAATTTTGTAATTTTTTATTGAAATCATTATCTTTAGATAGCTTTTTAAAATCATAAGCTAAATTATTTATTAAATTAGTTGCTTCATCTAATTTAAAATCTTTTTCTATATTGGAAACATTCTCATCTTTTTTTAAATAATCTTTTAAATAGTCTTTTTTATCAGTTGATTTTTTAATATTAGAATTAATACTTATAATAATTTCTTGTTTTTTAACTAAGCTTTCATTAATAATATTTTCAGCTTTTTTAATTTTTTCTTGATAGTTTTTAAATTTATTTAATCCAATAAAATATATTAGTAATAATATTGATATTATTAAGATTAATATAACAGTTATTTCAATATAAATCATTTCTAAGACTCCTTACTTATAATTTCTTTAAGTTCTTTCTTATTAATAAAATAATATAAAATAAGTAGTAATATTCCTATTAAACCTAATATAGGAATTAATAATATTCTACTATTTACATTTTTTATTATATCACATGCTATTAAAGATAAACATATCATAATGATATATGTTAATAATATTTTAGGAAATTTAGAAATTATAGAAGAATAATCTAAATTTATTTCTTTTTTTAAAGAAATAAATGGTATTAATAAAGATATTATGTAACCAATTAATGTTGCTGTAATGGCTCCATAATAAGGATAAATATTTAAATAATTAAATAAATACATTAAAGGAATATCTAATATTAAATTAATTCCTAATCCAAGTAAAACAGAAATATATATTATTTTAGTTTTACCAAGTCCTTGTAAACCATTACTAATCATTATATATAAGGCATCAAAAGAGGCCACTATAATAGAATATTTAATAATAATTGGACCAAAAGAATTATTATTTCCAAAGAAAATATGCCATATTTCTTTATTAAAAATACTCATAAATATAGAAAGAGGTAAAGCAATATATAAAAAGATATTAATAGTTTTTAAAAAGCTATTTTTAATAGTTTGATTGTCATTTTTAGCTTTACTTTTAGCAATATTGGGTACTAAGCTTATTGCTATACCTGTAGCAATACTTGTTACTATTGTATTTATTTTAACTCCCCAAGTAGTAAAAACACTACTTATAGAATCAATATCTTTTCCATTTAAATTAAGACTTACTAAGCCTCGATTAAGTAATATCATATCAGTTGTGGTATATAATGAATTAGCAATATTAATTATTATAAAAGGAATAGCATATATAATCATTTTTTTAATGATAATTATTTTTTCATTTTTATTTAAATTATTTGTTTTTATTTTTTTATCTTTTATTTTAAACAATTTAAATGAAAGATAAATATATGATGCAATTGCTCCCACACAAGCTCCAAAAGTGGCTATGCCAATCGCGGTTTTTAAATCAAGATTTAAAATATATAATATATAATAACTACCACCAAGAACAACTATAATTCTTACTATTTGTTCAATAACTTGACTAAAGGCAGGAGCACTCATATAACCATGGCCTTGTAAGTAACCTCTACTTATAGATAAAAGAGGTACAACTAGTATTGCAAATGATACCCATCTTATGACATAAGTAACATCATTAATATTAATACCTTCTAATTTATTACCAATAATTAATGAAGATATTTCTCTAGCAAAAATAAAACAAATTAAGAAAGATATAATAGAAAAAATTAAAATAATTATTCTAGTTGTTTTAAATAAATATTCTTTTTCAACAATTTTGCCTTGTTCATTATATTCACTTACTAATTTAGATATGGCAAGAGGAATACCAGCACTAGATATTATAAGAAATAAGTTATAAATATTATATGCATAACCATATAATGCACCCCCAGCAGAACCAACCATATTATTAAAAGGAATAGCATAAATAATTCCTAAAAATTTACTTATAAAAATTGCAAGGACTGCAATTATTGCTCCATCTATAAATCCACTTTTTTTCATATGAACACCTAAATATATTATATTTTAGTTTATTATCTATTTACAAGTGTATTTTAATCTAATTTACTTCTAGGATACATTTTTCTTTCATCAGTACGACATACTAAATAATCTAAACTTACATTATAATAGTCTGCAAGAATACAAAGTTTTTCTAATGGTATTACTCTTATGCCTATTTCATATTTTGAATATTGTTGTTGAGTTGTATGCAATAATTTAGCAATTTCTTTTTGTGATATATCTCTATCTTCTCTTATTTCTTTAAGTCTTAATATCTTCATAAGCATCCTTTCAAAATAAATATTACATACATCTTATCAGATGTATTGACTTAAAACCTAAATGGGTGTAAAATAAATTTATGTTATACATCTATATAGATGTATTAAGGAGAATAATCTATGAAGAATAAAAAGAATAAAGTAAAGTTAATAATAGTAATAATAATGTCACTTGTAATAATAACATGGAATAAAAGTTATTCATATGAAATGAATAATAATGAAGTAGAGGAAAAAGAAATAGAAAGAAAAGAATTTGCAATATATTTAGAAACAAAACAGAATTCAAATAAACAAGAAAGTGACTATTCAACAACAGAAACCTATCCAAAGCAAGGATACTTATTAAATACAAATAAAACTAAATGTTATGAATATGGAAGTAAAGAAGAAGTATCCAATGCAGTAGAGCAAAGCATATCTAGTGGAGTAATAGATGGAAGTATCATAGTAACAAGTCAAAAAAGTATCTATTGTAATATCTATTTTGATAAAGATGAAGAAAAACCAGAAGTAAATGAATTTACCTTAACAGGAAGTAATGCAAATGAAACAACATTAAGTGACCAATCCAAATATACTCATACAACAAATGTAACATATAATGTTACATGGACAAATGATGATGTAGCCCAAATATGTGTAAGTGAAAGACAAGAATGTAATAGTTGGGAACAAATAAATGGAGTAACAAGTAAAAGTGGAAATATAATAGTATCAACAAATGAAGTCCCAAAAACAATTTATGTATATTTAAAAGATAAAGCAAATAATACATCAGTAGAAAAATCACAAATAATAACATTAGATACAGTTAATCCAAGTATAACAATAGAAGAAGATACAGATAAAACAACAGAAGATACAATAGTAGTAAATGTTAATGTAAGTGATACAAGTGGAATAAAAAGTGTAACATGTAAAGCAACAAAAGATACAAATGAGATTACAGGTAATTATGAAGGTAATACATGTACATTTAGTGGATTAGAATCTGGAACAGAATATACAATAACAGGAGAAGCAACAGATGGATCAGGAAGAAAGAATACAAGTAATGAATTAAAAATTAGAACATTAAAAATTTATAAATGTGAAAAAGGTGATTTAATTGATGATCCAGAGAAAGGAAAAATTTGCGTAGTCAAAGCCTCTTCCATGGGGTGGTTCGACAGTTATGGACACGGGAAGTGCTATAGATGCTATTTGTTTCCGGATCTGTATTTTCATACTCGTGAGGATGCTGCCAGTATTTGCTCTGGCTCCATCACCGGTAATTGCGTTAAGGGCGATTATCCTTATTGTACATATAATAATCATAATCGGGATTCGGAGGTTGATGGTTATATAGAGTGGACAGGGACTCAAGATGAGTGTAGGGATCATATAGGCAATTGGTATACTACGTTTACAATGTGGAAGTGCGTGGAGCCTTATCATAATACATCTGCTAACGGGAAACTCTTTACGGAGTCTGGTTGCCGGACGCAGTGCCAACGTACCTTTACTTCGAGTTCAGCTACCAATTGTGCTTTTGGGTGCGAGGATAGAATGTACTATTGTGAATCTGGATGGTTAACTTATTTTGGAGAGCCTTGCCAATCAACCTACGAATGTTATAAATCTGCTTCAAATGAGTAACGAGAAGGAAAACTCGTAAAAACCTTCATAGACTTAATCCTTGGAAAGAGAGCAATCTCTTTCTTTTTAAGTTATAAAAGAAAAACGTGCAAAAGCACGAATTAGAAATTCTTTTCAGAATATGAATGAGAATAATTTATTCTTTCCATGAATTCTACATAATCAAGATAAATCATTCTAATTAAATACCAATTACCTGTAACTGGGTCACTAATTATTAAATGGTCTCTTCCTGCTTCTTCAATAATTCCTGAATATATTTTATTTTGCCATTCTGTACTATCTGGATAAGATACATAAGCATTTACTCTTTTTCCCTTATTAAGTCTTAATATGTTTTCTATGTAACTTTGTTCCATTGGCATTAAGCTTTGGGATGAAATATTTCCTGGTGGACTAGATGGTTGTGGTATAGGGGTATTATTGGTAGGAAAAGTTGGATTTTGATAATAATTTCCGTTTATATAAATCACCTCTAATTAAATATATGAAAAATAAAATAAAATAATTTAATAATTTGCAATATTATTTAAAATTGTTTATAATTAAAATAGTTAGGATAGATAAAAATGGGGAAAAAAATAGAAAAAGATACTAAAGAATTAATTATAACTGGTTTTTCCTTTGTATTTGGAACATTCTTTTTAGCTTTATGTTATAATTTGTTTTTTGCTCCTAAAAATCTTGTTGTTGGAGGAGTATCTGGTTTAGGCATTATTTTACAAGAACTTTGTGGTATTAATGCTAATCTTTTTATCTATATATCTAGTTTTATTCTTTTAATTGTTTGTTATATTTTCTTAGGTAAAGAAGAAACTAAAAAAGTTGTTATTGGGACATTTTTATATCCTTTGTTTATTACTTTTACAAATCCAATAGCTGAAGTTTTAATTAACTATATTGAATTTAAAGAAATACTTGTGACTGTGATGTTAGCGGGACTTTTATACGGCTTTAGTAATGGACTTGTTTATAAATATGGTTATTCAACTGGTGGAAGTGATGTAATAGTAAGAATAATTAGAAAATATTTTCATATTAGCGAAGGTAAAGGAGTATTAATTTGTAATTTATTTATTATTATAGCGGGTGGTTTAGTTTTTGGAATTGACAATGCAGTTTATGCCATAATTATCTTAGTTATTGAATCTATTTTAGTTGATAAAATTATTATTGGAATATCTGATAGTAAAAAATTTATGATTTATACTAAAGAAGCCAATAAAATTAAAAAGATTATAAAAGATGAATTTTATACTGGTTATACAATTTTTCCAACAGCTGGGGGATATTCACATATAAGAGGGGTTATGATTATGTGTGTTATTAGTAATAGAGATGTTAATTTATTTAAAGATCGAATATTAGAAACGGATCCTCATGCCTTTTTTGTTATAAGTGATTGTTATGAAGTGCAGGGTGGTGTAAAAAGGTCAAATTTACCATTTATATAATAGGCTTTTTTTGATATAATTAATTAGGAGTATAAATATGAAGTTTATTGAATTAAAAAATGTAAATAAAACTTATTCTACTGGTGTTACAGCTTTAGCAGATTTATCTGTGGAAATTGAAAAAGGAGAATTTGTTTTTGTAATTGGTCATACCGCAAGTGGTAAATCAACATTTATTAAAATGCTTTATCGGGAAGAAAAGCCAACTAGTGGAAGTGTTATTGTTGGTGGTATAAATGTTGCTAAACTTAGAAATGGCCGAGTATATAAATTAAGAAGAAAAATAGGTGTAGTTTTTCAAGATTTTAAATTACTTCCAAAATTAACGGTTTATGAAAATGTGGCTTTTGCTTTAGAATGTTTAGGTGCCTCATCTGAAGAAATTAGACCTAAAGTAATGAAAGCAATTGAAATAGTAGGTTTAAAAGAAAAAGTTAGGAGTTTTCCTCATCAATTATCTGGTGGTGAACAACAAAGAGTGTGTATTGCAAGAGCAATTGTTAATGAACCAAAATTATTAATTTGTGATGAACCAACAGGAAATCTAGATCCAGATACTTCTAAAGAAATTATGAAAGTAATTGATAATATTAATAAAGATTTAAAAACAACAGTTATTATGGCTACTCATGATAAAGAAATAGTTAATAGAATGAAAAAAAGAGTTTTATTAATTGAACATGGGATTTTAACTGGCGATTATTTGAAAGGAAGTTATAAATCACATGAAAGCGCTTAGGATAATTGGTAGAAGTTTTAGAGATGCTTTTAAAAGTGTATTTCGTAATTTTAGCTTGAGTATGGCTTCAATTTTATGCGCTACAATTACTCTTTTAGTAGTAGCGGTCTCTTTAATTATTGCGGGTAATGTAGAAGATGTTACTAAAAATTTAGAAAAAGAATTAACAATTGTTGTGTATCTAGAAAGAAATGCAACAGAAGAAGATGCCAAATTTATAGAAAATTCTATTAAAGCAATAAATAATGTTAGTAATGTTACTTATAAAAGTAAAGAAGAATGGAAAAATGAAATGAGTGAATATAATTCATCATATGGTAGTATTTTTGATAATTATAGTGAAAATCCTTTACCAGATTCTTTTGTTGTATATGTTAACGATGTAAATAGTTTAGAAAAAGTTACTAGTGAAATAAAAAAATTAGATAAAATTGATAGTGCTGGTTATGGTAAAGATGCCGTGACAACAATAGTATCTGTTTTTGATTTTGTTGAAAAAATTACAGTTGTTATTGTTATTGCTTTAATTTTTGTTACTGCTTTTTTAATAACCAATACTATTAAATTAACTATTTATTCTAGAAGAAATGAAATAGAAATAATGCGACTTGTTGGTAGTAGTAATACTGCAATTAAATTACCTTTTGTTATTGAGGGCTTTGTTATTGGTATTTTAGGTTCTATTATCCCTATTATTTTAACTATATATGGTTATATAATTGCTTATGAAAAATTAAATGGTCATATATATGTAGAATTAATTAAATTAATTAGTCCTTATAATTTTGTTTTCTATATTTCATTAATTATTATGGCTTTAGGAGCTTTGATTGGTATGCTTGGAAGTTTAATGGCAGTTAGGAAGTATTTGAAAATATGATGAAGAAGATAGAAGAAATTATAATAAGAAGCATTTTAATTGTAGCTATTTTGTTTTCGTCTTTATTTACGCCCTTTTCTGTTAGTAAAGCAGTTACAAGTGGTCAAACATTAAGAGACTTACATAATCAATTAGACGATTTAGAAGCTAAGAAAAAAGAACAAGATAATAAGAAAAAATTAACTGAAGCAGAAATTAAGAAAAATAAAGAAAATATTGAAAAAGCTGAGCAAGATATGCGAAAAGCTTCTGATGATATTGAGAATGTTAATAAAAATATCGAAAAAACTAATGCGGAAATAGAAGAAATTAAAGATGAAACAATAGAATTATTAGTTTTAAATCAAAAAATTGAATCTGAAAATATTTATTTATCTTATATAACTGGAGCTTCTACTATGACTGAATTAATTATGCGAAGCGATATGATAGATATGTTAACAAGTTATAACAATGCTAGATTAAAAGAATTAGAATTATTAACAGAAAATAATAATAAATTAAAAAAATCCTTAAAAGAACATCAAGAAGAATTGGATAAAAAAAGAAAAGAATATGAAAAACTAGCGGAAACTCTTGGCGAAGAATATGCTAAGATGAATGAGGGCTATGTTACAATTGAAGAAGAAATTAAAACCATGAAAGAATTAATTAAATACTATGAAGATTACGGATGTAAACTTGATGAGGATTTAATGGCCTGTGTTGATGTTGAAAATAATACTAAATGGTTAAAACCAGTAACTAAAGGAGTAATAACTAGCTTAGTTGGTTATCGTGATGCTCCAACTCCAACAGTTGGAACTAACCATACTGGTATTGACATTGGAGTTAAAGAAGGTACTAATGTCTATCCTACTGCTAATGGGGTTGTTGGAGCTATTGTTAGAAAGTCATCTTGTGGTGGTAATAAGCTATATATTTGGACTTATGTTAATGGTAAAAAATATACTTATGTTTATATGCATTTAAAAGAAATAAAGGTAAGTGTTGGCGAAAAGGTTAATGTTAATCAAGTAGTGGCTTTAAGTGGTGGTTTAAAATACGGTTATGATCAATGTACAACTGGTGCTCACCTCCATTATGGTTTAGCTGAGGGACATCATTTTGGTAGCGCTGGTGATTTAGCATTATCTAAATTTAATTCTTATATTATTAATCCTCCGGGCTTCCCTGGTTTAGGACAATGGTTTTATGGAAGATAAAATGTTGAATGAAAATTCAGCATTTTTTTTTGACAAATTTTAGTTAATTAAAAGGAAATCGAGGAAAAAGCGCAATATATATTAGTAGAGGGAGAGAATGCCCTACTTAAAAAAGATGGGAGGTGAGGAAATGTGAAAACGAAAGAATTTTATGGCCTTGATGTTGACCGAATATTT